>CAYNEZ010000018.1:0-24205 GCA_964396365.1 uncultured Sangeribacter sp.
TGAAGATTTTTTCATTAAAAGCCTGCATCATTGCAGGAGTAACATTGGAGATATATCCTGCGAGAAGGACTGACACTTCTGATGTCGTGTGTCCTACCGCATAGTCTATATATGCTGTCATAACCCCATTATGTGCCAAAGCTGAAATGAAAGAATTTCGAGCGTACTGCGGAGTGACACATTGAATGCCGAGTGATTCGCATACCTCCTTAATGTTCTTTGAAATGCGGCGATTAAAGTCGTGAACGCGGATTGCTTTCTTTTCATCAGTAATAGCATTGAGAAAGATGTGGGGAAAACAAGCTCTCCGGGATTGTATGGGGAGGCATATCTGTCTCGAATCGCTGAGCTACCTCTCCTATTAGAACTGGATAGATGCTATCGGAAATGCTATTCTTGTATTATTTTAGATTGCAATGAGGACAAAAACATCAGAAAATCAAGAAGGTTTGTGATTTTCTCCTTAATCAAAGTTTAAAAATTTCTCATGTTAACACTGATTCAATCATGGCATTCTGTCCAATCTTTGTTCTCGAACTCCTTTTCAAAATCATCCAATTCTGATTGGAGCTTTTCCTTAAAAGTACCCCAGAGAGTGTGTGTTCAGTCTCCGCAAGTTTTGCACGTGCTTGAATACGCTCATAATCAAGAAGGCGTTGATGCATAAGTTCTGCACGACGTGTCTGAACTGCAAAATAGTTCTAAGCAAAAGCAATCTCAGGCTTACGAGGATCGCCATTTTGTGCTACCAGGTAACACGCATAGCGCGTCAGCATAACGTCATCTACTTGACGCTCAGTACCTGAACCCACTTTTACCATTTTCCCGGCGTCGGCAAAATGGTCAGATAAAATTTCGCCTGCATTCTCACATAAATGGGGGTCGCAATTTATCGTGACTCTTTTTTTGGTCAGTTTAGAAGCAATGTCAGAAAGAAGTAATTGAGATGTAAAGGAAAGGGGACGCTACCTGAGTGTGAAGGTGCGTCCCCGGGATGTGCAAGCTAAGCATTAGAAAAAAGTGCATATAAGCTTATGGTTGAAACAAATAAGTGCTTCTTATAGAATATTTTTTACTTACTTCTGATATGCAAAAGTATAAAAATATTTTCTTATTAAAAACAGCAAAAAATGCATTTTCAGCCCAAAAGGCTCAATTCGCGAGTCAAGATGCCTAAAAAAGCTACTGAACCGACAAAAAAATTACACTAAACAGTCTAAAACAACATCACGAATAGTCCAAAAATCAGCAAAAATGATTATATTTGCAACTTCTTATGAAAATTTAGCAAAACAAGGTAAAATTATAAAACCCAGAGTAACGTTTCAGACACATCCATGAAGACCACCGTATATCCCATTGGAAGGTTTATACTGCTGATGTCGGCATTTCTGCTGACAACCTTTGTATCGTGCCAAAACGACAAAAACGAAATAAGACCTAACCAAGAAGTTGCAGAAATCAACGATACGCTACGCGCAGGGAATATACCTCATGCTATCGAAATGACGGAAACATTAAAGAGGAAAGCTCTTGCAAAAGGAGACTCGGCTCTTTGGAGCGAAGCAATGGTGGAACAAGGAATAATTGCCTACTACCAGGGTAATGCCCCCCTCGTACTTGCATCAGCTGATTCTGCCATCCTATGGCTCGAACGTCAAGATCCGACAAAGGAGAGAGCTTGTGTGCTTGCAAAAGCATATCAGACACACGGGGCATACTACGATCAGTATTATTATAATCCTGATTCCTCTGCCATATATTTACGCAAGGCAGTAGACAATGTTGAGATTTCTGGAATCAAAGAAGATCTTCCACAAGCATATGGCAACTACGCAAATGCCCTGAGAATGGCAGCCTCCCTTGATAGCGCGGCATTCTACTACCATCGTGCCATTACAACCGCGGATTCTCTTGGACTTGAGCCAATTCATTATATACCGCTCTACAACGGTATCGCATCTGTATTGACCGATATGCGCGATTTCACCAACAGCTCTTTTTGGTGGGATAAGTCAATGGGGATTCTTGAATCTATGAGCCATTACGATAAGTTCAATACCCTCACAGGCCATGGAAACGACCTATATTATAGGGAAGACTATGATGGTGCAAATAAAGTCTTCATGCGCCTAAAAAATATACTTGATTCAGTTCCAGGAGCAAGATGGGAAGCGATGTTTACCGACGTAAATCTTGCCGATTCGTATTTAAGACTTGGAGCCACTTCAAAAGCAATGGAGATGCTCGAAACACCAACAAGATATTTCTCTGAAGAACAACCAAACCCTGTGGTGACATCATATATTCATACTCTCTTAATAAGGGCTGCGGCTGCCAAAGGAGAGTATGAACATGGAATCAAGCTTGCTATGGCTCATCCAGAGGCGGATACATTAAGACTGGAACAGCATTTAGCACGTCTCAAGGCAATGGAGGATCTATATAGCAATGTAGGCAATCACCGACTGGCCTATACCACGAGGTGCAGATATGACCATCTAAACGATTCGCTTAGATCTTACAAACTCGGCCAACAAATATCGGCTTTGAACACTCAATATCAACGCGATCGTCGAATCCTTGATCTGGAGGCAGGCAACACACGCCAACAGGCACATATCTATAAACTGATGGCTGCCGTAGCAATCGCAATAGCCATAATAATAGGGCTGGTGCTTTTCTTCGTGATCAGACGTGCCAACATGAGGCGGCGCGAAGAAAAGATGATGAATAAGATCATAAGCCTGCGACAGGAAAACCTGCGCAACCGAGTGACCCCTCATTTCATTTACAATGCTTTAAACCATGAGCTGCACAATGAAAAGAACGGCAAGCCATCTCATCTTGACGCATTGGTGCATCTCATAAGAAGACAGCAGATTATAGCCTCAGAAATACTCATACCATTTTCAGAAGAGCTAAAATTCACTGACGATTATATAAGCATAATCAGCGATAACGGTCGCGATCCATTTGACTACAACTACAGCATTGAAAAAGGAATAGACACAGAATTTCCTTTCCCCTCAATGATACTGCAAATTCTTGTGGAGAATGCTTTCAAACATGGATTCTCCACCCTTAGTCCGGGAACTGAAAGGAAACTATACATTTCAGTGAAGAATTCCGAGGGGAACAGGATTTCGGTCAGCGTATTCAACAACTGCGGACCAGAGCCATCAAATGCTGAAAAGGGAGGCACTGGACTTCATGTACTTGTTGAAACATTACGGCTAATAAACGAACATAATAGAGAACAGACCATCTTCAGCTTAGACACAGAGGCTGAACTTCACGGACTCAAAGGATACAATGCCACTATCACCTTACCAAACAATCTTAAGACATGAACGACTATACTAAGATAAAAGCCATCATAATCGACGATGATCTACCAAGTATGGACCTTCTCGCCCAGGAACTTACGAGGCGAGAAGGGATAGAGCTATGCGGCACGGCAGAAACACTGCAAGAAGGGGAACGCCTCATTGCCCAACATAATCCTGACGTCATATTCCTTGACATGAAATTTCCAGAAGGGAATGGACTGGCATGGTATGAAGAGAGCTCCTTGCCCGAGAACACCAAGGTAGTGTTTCACACATGCTATCAGCGCTACATCCATGATGCCCTTTCATTGCGTGTTTTTGACTTTCTCCTAAAGCCATTTGATCCATCTGAACTTGATGTTATCTTAAAAAGAATGATGAGCTTACCACGAGAAAACAGGCAATCAAAAATACAATCAATAGACACTCCTAATTCACATCCTGCTATCCCACATAACTCTCGACTGCTCTCAATAACTTCAGTGACTAATTCGAAAGTCATCGTTAACCCTGCTGATATAGTATATTTCCGCTACATGTCAGACAGGAAAATATGGGAATGCGTATTCTACAGTCTCAAGCGTATAATACTGAAGCGCCAGACTACGGCTGAAATCATACTCGGATATGGTCCGGATTTCGTGCGCACACACAAACATTTCATTGTGAATGTGCGATATATCGGCATCATCAATGGCAATGACTGCATGCTACTCCCGCCACTCGACAATATAACCGAGATCAAGATATCAAAAACTTACCGGAGGGAATTGATGGATCGCTTCTATGACATCTAATCAAGTGCCCATCTTATAGATTGGAGAGTCCCCGGGGTCGCAATTTATGAGATAGGCTCTAAACATAGTGCGCCAGACTGTGGTTATAATTAAAAATCACAGTCGATTATGAATACTGCTGCAAATAAAGACAACCACATAAAGGAGATCATTGAGAAAATTCTCAAGATAACAGTGCCAATTGGCATTTCGGCCGCCATGATCATATGGATGTCGCATAAACTTGACTTCCATAAGATATGGGAAATCACTTCGCATGACTGCAACTACTGGTGGCTTCTTCTTGTCATGCTCCTTACGATGCTATCCTATTCCATTCGTGGGATACGCTGGGGCTACCAACTGCGCGCCGCCGGAATACCAAGGATGTCAGTGACATCAGAAAGTGTCTCCATCTTCTCTGCATATGCCATCAACCTTCTTGTGCCATATTTGGGAGAAGCGTGGAGATGTGTGTATGTGGTAAGGAAAGAGAATGCAAAACTATCAACAGTAGTGGGCACCGATCTTGCCGACCGGAGTTCAGACTTCGTAATGATTGTGATACTGCTTGGGCTAGCTCTTATTGTTGCAAACCCGGCTCTCACACATTTCTTCAATCAATATTCATTTGGACGTGATATCGAAAATATACTCTCAAAATGGGAACTATGGACAGGAATTGGAATAGCTGCCATTATCTTTATTCTTTGCGACATAAAATATAAAGATTCAAGATTCTTCAAAGGTATCAATCTGAGTATATCAAGAATGTGGCAAGGATTCAAGGTCATATTCACCATGGAAGGGAGATGGACTTATCTTATTCTCACGATTGCCATTTGGGTCTGCTATTTCCTTAAGATATACCTCGTATTTTTCGCATTTCCATTTACACGGGAACTCATAACTCATCCGGGCTATGCCTACGGACTATTACCCGGATTGGTGGCATTCGTATTCGGATCATTCAGTATGGCGATTCCGAGCAATGGAGGACTTGGACCATGGAATATCGCAGTAATGTACGCTCTGATGCTCTATGGCATAGGGCATACTGATGCTGCGGCGTTCTCAATAGTAGCATGGAGCACACAGACATTCATGACAATTCTTCTTGGTATTTTCTCTATGATCTATATTGCTGCTACTAAAAAAAGTCGTAGAAACGACCCCAAAGAAAAACAGCCGGCAAATATGCCGAAGAACATATGATTTTCAAAAACATTGATTAAAATAAGACGTTTGAGTGATATAAACCCTAAAAACTTACTGCTATGAAGAACATAAGATTTACCACTCTGCGTACAGCAACCTGGCTGCTCATGATGGCAGCTGCGACCTCTGTTTCAATGGCCCAGACCGATACAACTGAGGGCAATATCAAGGATCACCGTTCAAATCCAGAAGTATTCTTCCTTCAGGAGGGCGACGTAGCCAACAGTTTCATTGTCCTTCCACCGCCACCAGATGGGGCTTCAATTACATTCCTCAATGATCAGGCACGCTACACCTGGGGGAAGACAATGAGGAATACACCAAGAGGAGAACAGGCAGTACAAGACGCCAGAGTCGGCGGCGACGGAGTACCTAAAGCATTCTCGGAAGCATTCGGAATAGAAATAAACTCGGAAGGAACTCCTGAAATCTATAAATTGGTAGTAGGAATGCGAGAAGATGCAGGCGATCTTGGCACAAGAGAGGCAAAAAACTACTATAACAGAACTCGTCCATTCTGCTTCTATGATGAAGAGACATGCAATCCGGAGCAGCAAGAAGAACTATCAACAAATGGTTCTTATCCATCGGGCCACACATCTATAGGATGGGCTACAGCTCTCGTTCTTGCTGAAATCAATCCGGAGCGTCAAAATGAGATTCTTAAAAGAGGTTTTGACATGGGAGAAAGTCGTGTGATATGTGGATACCACTTCCAAAGCGACGTTGATGCCGGCAGACTTACCGGTGCAATGACAGTGGCAAGACTACATGCAGACCCGGCTTTCCAAGCCCAACTCGACAAAGCAAAGAAAGAATTTAAGAAACTAAAAAAATCCGGTAAAGTAGCTAAAGGCACACCAGTACCGACACCCACAACCACAGATTAACACTCTCACCACTAACATTTCTACATGAACTTCATTTTCATAGCTCTTCCTCTCTCCTATCAACCAACCTAATTTCCCGGATTTCAATTCCGGCTGTCTCAGCAAGAGGCAGTAATCCTTAACACACCCTTAGCTATGAAAAACTCATTACTATTATTGTTAGCCTCCTCTCTGTGTGCATTCTCAGGAATGGCTGAAGATTCAATACCGGCACCAAAACTATCATTCAAGCCTACAGGAAGAGTCCTGATGGATGGGGCGTTTTACGTAGGAGGTAATAAAGGAGTCGCTGATGGGAGCGACACAAAGTTTGTAGATGGAGTAGCCATTCCAGACGTAAGGCTGGGAGCAAAATTCACCTACGGAAAATGGAAAGCAAAAATCGACGTTGGATTCTCTTACGGAAAAGTTGGTCTGAAAGACACCTATTTCGAATATGATTTCAATCCGGCAAATCTTGTAAGAGCCGGCTACTTCGTTCCCCAATGGGGCTTGAACTCAGAGACAAGTTCATCGATGAAGTATACATATGAAGAACCCACATCTAATGAATTCTTCTATGCCAATCCTCGCCTATTGGCTGCCATGTGGGTCTACGACAAGGGGCAGTATTTTGCCGGGACCTCCGTATTTGTCGAGGCAGGAGCAATGACTCAAAATGCAAACGTTTTGGGCAAACAAGCATGGGGGGCCCAAACACGACTTGTCTGGAGACCGAGACACAATGATGGAGACGTAGTCCAAATAGGATCATCTTTCAACTATTCAAAACCGACAGCAGATGATCACACAGGATTTAACTACACCGCAAATTTTCCAAGCAGAGTATCAAAAGTTCCACTTCTTGCAGCCAATATCGATCACGCGAAGGGACTATTCAAAATGACTCCTGAATTATTGCTGATAAAGAATAGATTTGCTTTTGAAGCCCAATACTACTATATGAATGTAGCGCGTAAAGACGGCTTCCACAACTACCAGGCTCACGGTGCATATGGCATTGCTCGTGCTTTACTTATAGGATCGAAATACTGCTATTCGCATGCTGATGCAGGAGTTGCGACACCAGCAAAAGGTTCACTTGAACTAGCAGTCGGATATAATTATACAGATGCTTCAGACTGGAAAGCTTCAATACATGGAGGAATAATGCACGATGTCAACTGCACACTCAACTACTATATCAACAACTGGATGCTTGCCCGCCTCCGCTATTCTTACACTACAGTCCATGATAGGGAGATAGAAGGCATGTTGCCAAGCAGACACGTCAATACAATTGAAGCAAGACTCCAAATCATATTCTAATCCTTAGATTACACCAGTTTATATCAAGACAAATATATGGTCTTGAAGATTATCCCCCGTCTCAAAAAAGTCGAGACGGGGGATATATAACTTCATAGAGCTACATCTATCACACAAAGAAGCATAATTTATGCAAAAAAAAGTTAAATAAAGAATGAAATATGGTAATATATTCCACTTATATGCGTCTCTATGTTAAATAATGCACTATAAGTATCTAACACCAAAAGAAAATGACAAAATTAATCAAGATAGCACTGACTTTGATGGCTATCGCCGTTTCATCTCCTTCATTTGCCCAGAATCTAAGTGTAAAAGGAATGGTCCGCGATTCAATCGGAGAAGCGGAGAGTTTTGCCACACTACGAGTATATCTTCTTCCTGACACTATAAAACCCAAAGCGACAGCCACCGCTGATGAGAATGGCATATTCAGCATCAAGCTTCCACAAGCAGGGGGATATCGCATAAACATACTATCATTCGGGAAAAAAGATTTCAACAAGGACATAGCAGTAGATGAAGAGTATCCTACAGTAGATCTTGGTTCAATCATAATGGAAGAACACGCCAATCAACTTCAAGAGGTAATTGTCACTGCACAACGCCCACTTGTCACCAAAGAAATAGACCGAATCGGCTATGATGTGCAAGCAGACGATGAGGCAAAAACCTCCCAGCTTGATGAAATACTGAAAAAAGTGCCCCTTGTCAGTGTTGATCCTGACGGTACTATCAAAATAAAGGGCTCCACTGACTTCAAAGTATATAAGAATGGCCGTCCTAACAATTCATTCTCACGCAATGCCAAGGATATTTTCAAAGCCCTACCAGCGTCCATGATCAAAAGGATTGAAGTTATCACAGATCCCGGAGCTCGCGAAGATGCAGAGGGAACTACAGCAATCCTAAACATCGTCACAATAGAGAATACAGTCATAAAGGGAGTAATGGGCAACGTCAGACTATCCTACCGTAAGAATGATGACTTTCCAAGTGCAAACACGTGGCTTCAAACACAGATCGACAAGGTCAACCTATCGGTCTATGGAGGCTACAACAGATTCTCAAAAAGAAGCAGCAAAAACAGGTCGGAATCATTTAGAAAATATGAAGATTCAGGAAATGAAATGTATTCCGAAAGCATGGGAGATAGCCATGGACAATTAGGCTATTTCGGACTGGAAGGAAGTCTGGAGATAGACACACTAAATCTTGTCACTGCCGAATTTAACGGATATACGTATTCTTTAAAGAGCAATTCAAGAGGATTGAATACGATGAAAAGTGGGACAGGAGATCTCATATATTCCTATTCCAACAATTACACGTCTGACCCAAACCGCTATTTCGACATTGACGGAAGTTTTAACTATCAGCGTTCGACACGCAAAAAGGGAGAGTCTCTTACACTTTCTTATCGCCTTTCTTCCACCAACCAGCGCCAACACAGCATATCGGAATATGAGGATGAATTGAATATGCCTGTACCTTATACCGGCACATCAAACGACTTCACTCTTGATTTCATCGAACATACCGGACAGTTTGACTGGACGCGTCCAATCAATGACATCAATAAGTTTGATGTGGGCCTGAAATATATCAATAGAAATAACCACTCTATCAACGACCAGGATTATTTCAACTATCAACAACTCCACTCCGACTTTATCCATAACACACAAGTGTTTGCCCTCTATTTTGACTACCGTCTTAAATGGAAACGAATTGGAGCACGTGCCGGTCTAAGATATGAATATTCTCGACTTGCTGTCAAATATAGAGACGGTAGCAATGACCCCTTCAGCAGCAATCTCAACGACTGGGTGCCGAATGCAGCTATCTCATACGACATCAACGATGCCAATACTTTGAAACTATCTTATTCAACACGTATCAACCGCCCTGGCATCAGCCAACTTAATCCGGCTGTAGTGGAAAGCCCTACATCAATCTCGTCAGGAAATCCTGATTTGGGTTCTTCCCGACATCAGTCAATCAATCTCAACTATAATTTTATAGGAAGGAAATTCAGTATGGATCTCGGAGCATCCTATAGTTTTATGAACAATGCTGTGATTTCGGTGCAAGAGCTTCTCCCGGGCGACATTATCAAGTCCGGATATGCCAATTCAGGACATAACAAATGGTTTAACATAGCAGCTTGGCTGTCCTATACCCCCTGGAGCAAGACATCTTTAATGATTAATGCCAATATGAATTATGCTCACAAAGCTAATCCATCTCTTGATCTGACAACGAGTGGCTGGGGAGGAAATTTCTTCTTTAGGGTGCGCCAACAGTTGCCTTGGGACCTTGCTCTTACCGGATATGTAAGCGTTTATCGCTCAACTCCCGACCTATACAGCATCGACAAGACTCCATTAGGCGACCAAATGTATTATGGATTGGACCTTCAAAAATCATTCCTGAAGGAGAAGCGACTGAGCGTATCGCTTAGCATCTCAAATCCCTTCGGACATTCAGCCCGCATTTATGAATCAAGTCCAAGAAATACGGGATATACTGGCTACAATAAGTCATATAACTACAATAATGCAAACAACTTCAATATCTCGGTGGGCTATAGATTTGGCTCGCTGAATGCATCAGTAAAGAAGACCAACAAGTCGATTGATAATGATGATGTGGAGAACCGAAAGAATTAGATTGGTGCTGACGTTTTACGCTTTGCGTTAGAAGAAAAATCAGCCGGGACACTTGGATGTCTCGGCTGATTCGGTCATATTAGATTAAGAAAAATGCCTTAGGGATGGAGAAGGCGGACGTGATAAATACCACCGGATGCTTTGTCCTTTTCAGTCTGGAATTTTACATTGACTGTCTTCTTGCCTTTGACAAGATCTGCAGGAATTTGATATTCCTCGTCTACGAAACCATTCTGATTCCATTTTCCGACATTGTCAACAGAAGCCAAAGGAGTATCATCTACAAGAATTGACATATTGCCAATACCATTCTCATTGCCCCAGTATCTTACACGAAGAGTAAGATCTTCGCGATCTCCGGTGTTCATTATATAAGAGAAATAACCTCCATTTGAAGCATCTCGCCATGGTTCGCCATTGAAGTTGCCAGTTGCTGACCGTTCAGACTTCATCTGGTGGTCGGCCTCAGGTTGCTGTTCACCGGTATTGACAGCATCAACAGTGCGGGCATCAAGAGCCATCCGAAGAGCTTCGTCTTTGCGAGCACTCTCTTGATAAGCTGCGTACTCCTTTGGGGTCATAGACAGGAAATACAAAGTGTAACGGGAATCATGTATTCCATTGAATGGTTCGAGAACAACTTTCTTTCCTCCATTCTCAAAAATTCCATCAGTAGTATAAGTAAATCCTCCCTCCGTATCGGGTGTGAGTGAATTAAGTTTCTTCACGAGATCCTTGCGGTTGCCAATCAGCAGAGGTGTGTCAAAGACTGATACGAGAGGTCCGCCTGCAATATGTCCCCAGCGATGATCGCCGGCTACCAGTCCGGGCATCGGAACATCTGATTCAAGACGTGCCCCAAGTACAATCGGACCTCTTACTACACTGACATAGCTTGGCAGATGATTGAGTTCCTCAATTTCTACATGCATTGGAAGCGACATTTCTACTACATCGCCATCTTTCCATTCACGATTAAGAGCAATGTAAGAAGATGGAGTAGATTTCACATTCATCTTTTTTCCATTTACCTTCACCACTGGATTGACGCACCATCCGGGATGACGAAGATTCAATGTGAATGAGCCTGGGTTGTCGACATTTACCACAATCTTAGTTGCCTCTTCCTGAGGGAAATTGTTGGTCTGAGTCAGTTTTATACCCTTATCTTTCCAATTGAGTTCAGACGGGATAAACAGGTTTACCCAAAGAGAATCGTTGCCATGAGTATAGATAAACTGGCCATATTTACCATGGTTTTCCATGCCAGTTCCGACACAACACCACATAGCACTGTTTGGCTGTGAATACACCCGGTAATGACCCGGACGAGCAGGGGTGAAATAGACATAACCGCCATGCTCGGGATGCTGAGTAGAGAGAATATGATTATAGACAGCACGCTCATAGAAATCGGCATACTTAGCATCTGGATTCATTCGGAACAGTCCTTCAGTAAGCTTCATCATGTTGTTCGTGTTGCAAGACTCAGGGCCTTCACGATCATCAACGTAGCTTTTGGCATCTGCGGCAGAAGCAAAATGCTCACGACGGCTATTGCCTCCGAACGATAAAGAACGGTTATTGACTACAGTATCCCAGAAGAAATCGGCAGTCTTATGATATTCCTCATCGCCTGAAACCTCAGACACACGCTGATAACCCACCACCTTAGGCACCTGAGTATTGGCATGCATATTGTCAAGACGATCTACCCCATTGTGAAGATTATCGTAAAGTGCATGGTGAGTGAATCGCTTGGCTGCATTCAGATACTTCTCATTGCCAGTGATAGCATAGGCATCGGCAAACACCTCATTCATACCACCGAATTCATTGCCGAGCATACCTTCCATCTGCTGATCGGAAAGATTAGAAATGAGATCAGCACCCCAGTCGCAGAGATTGAGGAAAAGATTCAGACCTACTTTAGAACCGGTGTAGACATATGCATCGCGAAGACCTGCATACATCTTGTGGACATTATACCAGGGCACCCAGTAATCCCATACTTTGCCTCCGTTTCCTTTACGAATCTCTTCCCAAAGGATATCTCCGTTGGGAACGCCACCAATGTATCCATCATTACGCGCAGCAGCACATAATGCCAGTTGGGACAACATATAATCCATACGGTCTTTCAGCCGCTCGTCGCCAGTTGCAGCATAATGAATGGCCAGAGCCGTAAGATAATGACCGCCAACATGTCCGTCAAGACCAGCCCAGTTGGTAAAGTCCTCCCCTTTTGGTTGGAGACCGGCTTCCTTGAAATAAGGAGCCAGCAAGCGATCAGTATCGTAGCTGAGAAGGGTTTCGACGTTCAAATTCATCGCATCTTTAAAGCGGCTATCGAGCAGTTTTACGTCTTGCAAAGGGAATTCGTTGCTATAAAGCACAGATTGGGCATGCGCACACAACGGAGCAGCTGCAAGAGCCATACCCAAAATAAATTTTGAAATATTTTTCATTGTCATTATTGATTGAATTTCCAGGAATCGAATTGGAGGAGGTCAGAGCCGTTGCCTGCGAAGACAAAATAGAGGTCGTGGATTCCGTCGCGTTTTATTGTCTTTGCTGTTTTCTCAGTCCAGTTGCTACCGGAAGAAGCATCAAGAGTGCCTATGAGTTCACCATTAGGAGCATCCAGATGAACTTCGATTTTTGCACCCGGTTTGCCGTTGCGCACACGTGCTGTGAAATTTTTAGCACCTTCACCGAAATTTACTTCACGGAGTTTAATATAGTCACCGGGATCAACTTCTGTCACATACACACAATCGATGTTGTCGTAGCCGATGTTGATGCCTTCTTCCCAGGCTATAGTCTCTCCTTGCTGACGTACATAAGGATTTAAAGGATCTGCACTTTTAAGCACTCCCCTCTTGTCGTGGTGCATATAAGGAAGAGAACCATCTTCATTGAATTCAAAAGGAATAATGCTTGTGGTGCGACGCTTGCTATGTGAGGTAGGAAGACCTTCATCCATATAGAAGAAATACCATTGCCCCTTATACTCACACATTCCAGTGTGATTACCCATTCCGCCATGCTCAAATGCGCGCATCAACTGGCCACCATATTTCCAAGGCCCGAGAGGAGAATCTGCCCAAGCCCAATCGGTAGCCTCAGGGCAAAAAGAGGCATAAGCAAGATAATACTTGTCGCCGCGCTTAGCAATCCAAGGAGCTTCCTCGTAGTCAGGACCGAATGCTTCCTTATCCTTTATCTCAAAGACCTTTATATCGCCGTCGTAGCTAATCATATCCTCATTCAACTTGACAGCATAAAGAGCATTATTGCCCCAATACATATAAGCCTGACCATCATCGTCAATAAGAACTGTAGGGTCAATATCTTCCCAGCCATGTCCACTGTAGTTTGTATCCTCAGAATTGATAAGGAATTTCTTTCCTCCGAGAGGATTTGTGAATGGTCCATACGGAGAGTCAGACACAAGCACAGGGATACCGAATGTTGAGGTATAATAATACCATTTGCCGTTACGATAAGCCATCTGAGCAGCATAGGCACAGTCTTTGGTACCGAAACCCTCATTATTGAAAATCGGAGCATGATGTGTCCAGTTCACCATGTCGGTAGTAGTGAAACAAAGGTATTCACGCATCACGAAATTGTCGGGATCTGCACTGATATCATCGCAACCAGTGTAGAGGTAGAGGGTATCGCCAACAACTACGGGAGCCGGGTCCGGTGTGAAGTGGGTCTGGCATATTGGGTTTTGGGCAACGGCTAAAGCCGATGCCAGTAAAAAAGATAGGGAGAAGAATGATTTTTTCATTTTGCACGGGAGATTTTATAAGTTTGACCGGGAGTTGTCTCGAGGTCGTATTCATAGACCTTGAGGAGGAGTGGATATGCTTTAGTTGTTTCTGCACTTACCTCAGCATCAGCCATTTTGACTGGAGATAAGAGTGGATTTTGAGTTTCCCCTTCAGCTACTACGAGACCTTCGCCTTCGAGAGGCACATAGGAACGAAGACGGAGTTTGCCGCCAATATTGGAATGGATATTTGCTTCAGCAAGCTGACCTTTATTCCAATTCATGTCCACGGTATAGTTACCTCGAGCTTTGAGACCTTTGACTTCACCTTCATTCCATGTGTCGGGAAGAGCCGGAAGGAGCTGAACGGCTCCATCATGACTTTGAAGAAGCATCTCAGCTACACCTGCAGTAAAGCCGAAATTGCCATCAATCTGGAACGGCGGATGCGCGTCGAAAAGATTTGGATAAAGACGTCCTTCTCCTCCACCGGAATAGTCAATCTGAGCAGAACCTGGAAGAAGTGTCACAAAATTATTGATGATCTTGTCGGCATGGTTACCATCAAGAAGACGCGCCCACAGATTAAGTTTCCAACCAATACTCCAACCGGTAGCCATATCACCTCGCTGAATTAAAGAATTCTTTGCTCCTACAAAGGCATTGGGAGTGGCATTAGGTGTAATTTGGTTGGATGGATATAAACCATAGAGATGAGATACGTGACGATGGTCATCTTTAGGATTATCAGCATCCACTGTCCATTCCTGAAGCTGGTCGTATCTTCCTACTTTCATAGGTTGAAGCTTAGAAATTGTATTTTGAAGACGAGCCAGATATTCAGCATCTTCTCCAAGTATTTCAGCGCATCGCAAAGTATTCTTGAGAGCATCGAAAGCTATCTGATTATCCATTGTGCACCCGGCAGTGATCCAACTGCTTCCGTAGCCATGTTCAGGCGACATTGAAGGAGCAGTCACAAGATAGCCAGTGCGAGGATCCTCCACCATCGCAGACATATAGAAATCTGCCGTACCCTTGATCACAGGGTAATATTTCTTAAGAAATTCTTTGTCGCCCGTATATAGATAGTGATCCCAGAGATGAGTAGCGAGCCAAGCTCCACCATTTGGCCACATCCCGTATCTTGCCATATCGATGGGACCGCATACTCGCCATGCATCGGTATTGTGATGGGCTACCCAACCATCTGCACCGTAAAGAGTCTTGGCAGTTTCAGCACCTGTATGGCTGAGATCTTCTATCAAGTCGAAAAGCGGCTGATGGCATTCAGAAAGGTTTGTTACCTCAGCAGGCCAATAATTCATTTCGGCATTGATATTGATAGTGTATTTGCTGTCCCAAGGTGCGTAGTTAGACTCGTTCCAAACGCCCTGAAGATTTGCGGGTTGTCCTCCCGGCTGGGAAGAGGAAATGAGGAGATAGCGCCCGTATTGGAACAAGAGAGCAAGGAGCGATGGATCATAAGAGTTCTTGAAATCGGCAACTCGCAAATGAGTCTCCTTATTATCGCCACCAACAGAAGGGAGTGTCAGAGATACTCGATCAAACTGCTGTTTATAAGCATCAGTATGGGCAGTCAATGCAGAGGAACAATCCTTTTTCATTGCATTTTTGAGAAGATCTGCCACTCTCTTTTCGGCATTGCCACTAATATCCTTGTAATTTACATAGTTTGTGGCAGATGCAATATACAGGGTGATATAGTCGGCATCCTCAACATTGAGCATACCTTCTTTAGCGAATACCTTACCGTTGCTTTTGACACGAATGCCGCATTTTGCAGTAAGACCAGCAGGAATACCTTCATGTTCACGTCCGGGAACTGTAATGTCCATTCCTTTTCCGTTCATCTTGACCGTTCCCCCTTCAGGTGTGTCATATTCGAGTGAGATATTGAGCGCTTTGTTTTTGTCGGCAGTAAGATTCACCATTATCACACCATCGGGAAGAGAAGCAATCGTCTCACGCTTGAAAGTGACGTCTCCGACTTTATAGCTCACTTCGGAAACTGCTTTGGAAATGTCGAGTTGTCGACGATAGTCAGTTGCTGCGGCTGTATGATTGAAGTTGATGAAAAGGGAACCGAGAGTAAGATAGCACATACCGTGGTGGGGAGTCATGTAGTACTGATCAATGAGTTTTTCGGCTTCATTTTCCTTGCCTTCAAAGATTAGTTTTCTGATCTCCTGAAGATGTTTGATACCTTCCGGGTTATTATTGTTGTGAGGACTTCCAGCCCAAAAAGTCTCATCATTGAGCTGAATGCGCTCACGGTTTACGCCTCCAAAGATCATAGCACCCATGCGGGAATTGCCGACCGGAAGAGCTTCGACCCAAGCTTCAGCAGGAGAAGAGTACCACAACGTCAAATCTTCTGCCGCTTTGGCTGGGATAATACTGACAAGAGTTAGTATTGAAAGTATTAGATTTTTAATTTTCATGAATTATGGGGTTAAAATGATTCATTTGCAAAGTTAATAATAAAGATTGGAATAGCAAGCATAGAGATGTCGCATTGACGTATGATGAGGGGAATTTGGGATTGTAATTTGTCGCATATGGGTTAGAATTTGTCTATATTGGCGACTTATGCAGGGGGTATGCTTATTTTGTTCACGCCCTAATCAAGGGTTTTGGGAAGGGAATCCTATAGCCACCTGTCTTGAGATATGGATGGCAAAAGGTAGGGAAGCACGGTTCACGTGTCCCTACCTGTATTACTGCAATATTTAGAATTAAATTATTTAGGGGAAACTACCATTACAATGCCTCCGCGTGGGAGAAGATGGAATGAACCGGGCAATGAGGAAGTTCTTGTGAATTTCCATTTATCTTCGCTGCCCGGGGTAGCGTCTTCGAAGATTTGAATGTCCACTGGAGAAGCTTGTAGGTTGAGGCGGGAGTAATCGATGTCAGTAAGGTCGACAGGAGCATCGGTGCCGTTGATGGCTGATATCCACCATTTACCATCTTTTTCCCTTGCTATCATAGCGTATTCACCGGGGTAGCCACCGAGGAGGATAGTGTTATTCCAAGCTGTAGGGAGATTTGAGAGGTAATCCTTTACTTCTTGTGGCTGTGACAGGAAACTTTCAGGACGGTCAGCAAGATGCTGGATACCTGACTCGAAAAGTGCTGTCAAGGCAAGCTCATGGGCATTAGTCGTAAGGTGGGGATGTTGGGAATCAGTGAACGCACATGGAGTGTAGTCCATAGAGCCAATCACATTGCGAGTAAACGGAAGAGTTGCGTTGTGGCAAGCAGCCTTGTCGGTCAGTACAGGAAGGTTGTTGTACCATTCTTCACCATATACAGATTCTGTAGTGATGAAGTTGGGATAAGTACGTTGCCATCCTCTCGGGAGCGGAGAACCGTGGAAATTAACAAGGAGGTGATGGCGGGCACCAGCTTGAAGGAGTTCGTCCATAAACTTCCAGTTGAGATTAGTATCGCCTGAGAAGAAGTCAATCTTCACCCCTTTCACACCAATCTTCTCACACCATGCAAATTCTTTTTCAAGATCTTCCGGAGTATTCAATCTGTATTTAGGAGTTGGAGCACCATTAACCCAACCAACTGAAGAATTATACCATATCATCGGTTTTACCCCTTTTGAGATGGCATATGCGACAGCATCTTCGACAGTCTTGCCATCTTTCATCTGGTCCCATTCAGCATCTATTAAAACATATGGCAACTTCAATTCCTCTGCCATATCGACATACTTCTTGATAATCTCATAGTCGTTTGAGCCGTGGTTGTAAGCCCAGTAGACCCACGAAGCGACGCCGGGTTCAATCCAAGATGTATCATTTAGTTTGCTGGGAGCGGCAATGTCTGTGACGAGAGTGGATTCTACAACGTTTGCAAGAGTGCCGACAATGAAAGTTTGCCAACCTCCATTTTCAGGGCCATCAGGTTTCAGTTCAAAACTGTTGTTTCCGAGAGGATACATGCTTACGCCGGCTTCTTCCGTAGTGATACCTGATTCTGTAAGGAGTCCAAAAATGCCATCTTTATATTCAAAGAGAGCTGGGTATCCTATACGTTTTCCGACAGCATATACCGTATCTTTCGGAAAGAAATTCTCATAGCAATCGGTCCATTCTTGAAGCCAATTATGTTGTGGATCGACGAGTTCTATTTTGGAAGTGCCTTTTTTCTTCCAGGCAAAGCCATCTAAGTAAAGTCGCACAATTAGAGTATCATTGTCGGCAAGGAGATAAGACCTCTCTTCATAATGATTGAAACAATTACGCCTTTTGCCGGTCAACATCTCATATTTAACTTCTTTATTAATAGGGACTCCAATGGATTTAGTCTCACCACAATTAAGTGTCAGCAATGGAAAAGCTTTACTTTTTATATCTTTTGCATAAAGGAATGTTATCCCTTTTGCACTTGTATAGTCAGTCACGAATGCCTTTGCTGAGGGAAGGGAGAGAAGGGTAATAAGTATTGTAAGAATAAAATTTTTCATTTGGCGTTGTGTATTAGATTTACCTGAAAGTGCTTCTCCGAATCTACGCACACTTGCCATGGTGGGGCGGTTAGGAAACCGCCCTTCCATGTGTAGAGCGTGCTTTGTTACTTAAGAGTTACGTTCAGGCGTTTGCCGGAGTATTTGACTTCTTTGGAGGTGCCGTCTGGAAGCACTACTTTGAAAGTGCGGTTCTGGAGCATTCCTTCATAGCTGCCTTTGCGGGCATCGATGGTTAGAGTATGCTTTTTGTCGTTCCAGTTCATAGGAATCTTGGTGAATTTGCCGTCGAGGTAGTTGAAGCCATCGCCTTCGTCTTCATAAAGTACAAATTCAGCATTAGCACCGGGATATACATTGAGAGTAATGTAGTCCCAAGGTTTTTCAGAAGTATATTGCATGTCTTCTGCAAGAGGGATGATGCTTCCAGCCTTTACGTAGAGGGGAGAATATGCGAGAGGAGCATCTGCTTTGACAGTTTCACCTCCTACATACTTTTTACCGGTCCAGAAGTCATACCAATCAGTTCCGGCAGGGAGATAAACGTCATAAACCTTCTTGACAGTCCAGTCAACAACGGGCCATCCCTCTTCGGTCAAGGCTACTTCCTGCTTGTTCCATCCACTAATTTCATCGGTCTTCACAACTTTCTCCTCAGTATAGAGAGGATCAAGAACCGGACAAACGAGAATGCTGCGACCAAACATGAATTCTTTTCCGTTGTCCCATGTGTTCTTGTCGTGCCTGAAATCCATCATTAGAGCACGCATAAAGCTATCATCGTTTGCACTGACTCGGCGTGCAGTACTATATATATAAGGCATCAAGCGATAGCGAAGCTTAATAGCATCCAGGAGTGCATCATATACCGGTTCCCCAGCCTTGCCATAATAATATAGTTCGCGGTAGGTGTCAGCACCATGGCTGCGCATCATAGGATTGAAAGCGCCAAATTGCATCCATCTGACAGAAAGTTCCTGGAACTGAGGATTTTTTGTACCTGAGGTAGGATCCCAATTCTTATTATATGAGCCTGAGAAGAAACCTGCAATGTCAGTATTAACATTAGGATTGCCTGTCAAAGTGTGATTGAGCACAAGAGGCACCTGCTTGCGGAAAGAATCCCAAGAACTTCCCACGTCGCCACTCCATGACATAGAGCCATAGCCTTGTTGCCCGGTGAAGTAAGAACGTGTCAAAATGAACGGACGCTTCACGTTGTCATCGGCACGCTGATGCGTATCTACACCACTTACACACATGTAGGGGAAGAGATTGCGTACTGAGCGATATGATCCGAGAGCTGATGGTTGGTCGAGGTCAGAATCCTTATACTGCATATGATCGGGATCGGTAGAATCCATCCACCATGCGTCGATACCCATGGAGTGGAGACGCTTCAGGTGGTTCCAATAAATATCGCGGGCTTCGGGGCTATAGGCATCGTAGACGCGGACACCAGAAAGATAGTCGCGACGGGGAGGCCACTCTGTAAGACCGGATTCCGGCCAAGTCTCAAAATCAAAAAGAAGTCCCTTTTCTTTAAGTTCCTTATACTGCTTGGTCTGCGGACCAAAACTTTGCCATATACTTATGCTTATGTGTGCATTGTTATCGTGCACCTTGTCAATCATTTCCTGAGCACGGTTAAAGTCAGGGTTAATGAACTCCATGGCATTCCAAGTGTAGTTGCTGCCCCAGTACTGCCAGTCTTGAATAATGCCATCAAATGGTATACCCAGCTCGCGATACTTATTTACGACTTCAAGGAGTTCTTCCTGAGTCTTATATCGCTCTCGGCTTTGATGGAAACCATAAGTCCAAAGTGGCATCATGGGCACGCTTCCGGTAAGCCAACGGATATCAGCAATCACACCGTCGGCATCGCCGCCATACATAAAGTAGTAATCTACAAGATCCCCTACTTGGCTTTCGAGTTCAAGAGTCTCGTTGTCGTTGAGCGTAGTTGGAGAATAATTGTCCCAATAAATGCCATATCCTTTTATGCTCTGGAAGAAGTGAGCGAAATCTTCAAGATTAGATTGCTGCATAAGGCGGTGCTCGCCGCGCTGCGACATCTTGCCATTCTGAAGCATACCGACACCATATATTGGTTCATCAGCCTCAAGAGCAAAGCTCTGCATTACTTTATAGGCACCTTTGTCGATACCATCAGTGATAGGAGTAAAACCATACTTACCCTCTGCGACTAAGAGATCCCAGTTTGGTTTATAAAAACTTACTTTCCCGCTTTTGTTATCAGTGGTAACTATCAGAGAGGAAGATTTGTAACAGGTCACATTATCATCGACAGTCGCAGTCACTTTTACATTTTCCGGTTTGGCTGTAACAACGAGCGACTCCCGGTCTTTGGCATCGGAGCCATCAGGATATTTAGTAATTCGAACGATCTCCGGGGTATAGAACTTTACGGAAACATTATCTGCCGCAAAGGAGGAAGCAGCCATAAGCATGACTAAACATCCGATATAGACTTTCAATTTCATAATGGTGGTTTTATTTATTATTTATTGAGCGGAAAGGATGAAGGAATAGCTATGTGGCTCGGTTCCTTTAATCGTATATTTATCCAGAGTCGGACGGCCCCAAGTGTCGGTGCCACCTACTCCGTGGATATTGTGGTCAATATTTACATTGACGAAGTCGCCCTTTTTGAGTTCGTAAGGGTGCATAGCTTTCTGAAGGTCTTCTTCACTATAGTCCCAGGCACGAATGCATAGGGGAGCTTCTACAGCATCGATCCTCACGGAAGGGATAGTTGTACCATTGGATGGTTTCAGAATCAAATAACTGACATCGGAACGATTGCCGTTATCTTGCGGTCGGATATAATCATGCTGATATTCAGCAAGCGGCATTGTGTAGCGCCCAATGAAAGCGCCACGCTTGCGATCAGGATAATTTTCCCATGGTCCTCTACCAAGATATTCTATTTCTGTCATTTCCTTAGGAAGACGCATACGCATACCGAACTTCGGCATCAAAGGAATGGTGTCTGAAAGTGGTCGGTAGTCTGCATCAACCCTTATTTTACCATCATGATCAAGTGTATAAGCAAGATCATAATCAGCACCAATTGGAAGATTCATACTTATGGTGACCTTTGTTTTGCCATTTTCCTCGCTGGTAGTAATATTTTTAACCAATCTTTTCGATGCCTCAGTCTCCCAAACGGTCATTTTTTCCTTATAATAACCATTTTTATCCTGATTGTCGTTGACCGGTTTCCAGAAATATGGTTCAAGTTGCCCGGAGAGCAATTCTTGACCGGCAACCTTCCAAGAAACAAGAGCTCCGGAAGCATCTACCGTGATTTCAGTATTATCACTGCTGACAGTCACACACCCTTCTTTACGGGAAACACCGGGAGACTTTCCTTGCGACTGTTGAGCCACCAGGGAATAAGGGGCAAGTTCGAATTGTTCTGAAGCGACAGCATATCCTTTATCCGCCCAAAGAGTCGGCTCGCGCAGACAAGCATAGACATTGAGCCAGATGCCGGAATTATCCGCTTTGAAATCCGGGATTTTCAAGGTTTCACCATCAAGAGAAAGTTCGCCCTTCTCTATAAGCTCTCCCCCCTTGAGCAATTCATATCGATAATCGTATGAATCCAGAGGAGTAAAACTATCATTGTTCTGCAATTTGATTATGTTTCCTTCCCTTATAAACCAAATCGGGGCATAAATATGCCTAACTTCATTAAGATGTGGATTAGGGATTCGATCCGGACCAATAAGACCATTGATGCAGAAATTAGCATCATTAGGACGATCGCCAAAATCGCCACCATATGCCCAAAATTCATCAGCGCCAAGTGAAATATCGGAAGAAGGACGGAGTGGGGAGCCATCGATAGGTTTTGCAATACCCTGATCTACCCAGTCCCAGATGGCAGCGCCAGCAATTGAAGGATCAGAGTATATCACGTCCCAGTATTCTTTGAAATGTCCCATAGAATTACCCATAGCGTGTGCATACTCACGTGCTATATATGGCTTATCAGTAATATTTCTTGCACTTTCACGCATAAGGTCGGGGTCGGGATATCCCTGATCGTGCAAAGCTGAATACTGAGGATGACAATCATAGAAAGGAAGGCGACTTGGATCCATTGCCACTATAGTGTCATACATAGCCTGAATATTGGGGCCAATGCCTCCTTCATTTCCAAGGCTCCATATTATGACAGAGGGGTGGTTGCGGTCGCGAGAGACGAGAGAAACAGCACGATCAACGTGAGCGTCTTTCCATTCCGGGTCATGCCCCATCTCTTCATTGGCATATCCATAACCATGGCTTTCCTGACACGCCTCATCCATAACATAGATTCCGTATCTGTCACATAGTTCATAAAGAATAGGCCTGTCGGGATAATGTGATGTTCGTAGGAAATTGATATTATTTTGCTTCATCATACGTATGTCTCGCTCCACAGTTGCATCATCCACCCATCGGCCCGTACGGGGATGATGATCGTGGCGGTTGACACCGCGAAGCTTAACATTCTTTCCATTGATTTTGAAAATTTCACCATCGGTCTCGACTTTCTTTACTCCAAGATGCCATTTATAGTTCTGCAGTTCATTACCCTTCTTATCGGCAAGCGATACATTGTAAGGATAAAGGTTTGGGGTTTCAGCCGACCATAACTTGGGATTGTCTAATTTATACTCAAGAGTCACCTCAACAGTATCGCCCGGTGAAATGTCGACAGGACGGCTTTTTAAAATCTTATCGTCGATATTGAGACTTACAACAGCTCCTTTTTCTTTCTTCTTGCCAGTATTGCATACGCTTACCAAAGCCTTGACAGCAGCTTGCGACAGATCGTCATTCAAAACCGCATCTACTTTATAATCAGAAATATGCACATTCGGGCGCACAATAAGGGAAACCGGACGGAATATACCACTCAGACGCCACATATCCTGATCTTCAAGATAACTACCGTCACTCCACCTATACACCTCCACAGCAAGGCGATTGGAGCCAGGTCTTAGATAAGAGGTAATGTCGAATTCTGCCGGCGACATTGAATTCTGGCTATATCCTACGTTCTTGCCATTCACCCATACATACATGGCAGATTTGACTCCTTCAAAACTAAGAGTCACATTCTTATCGAGCATATCGGGGGTCACTTCAAACTCCCTGACATAACTTCCAACAGGATTACGATGGTCGTATGCATACCAATCCTTTGGAGGTTCTGAAGTCACACTCGGTCGGTTGCGCTCAAAGGGATATGATATATTGACGTAAATAGGCTTCCCAAAATTCTGCATTTGCCAGTTTCCCGGTACAGCAATCTTATCCCAACCGCTGACATCGAAGTCTTCTGCCTCAAAACCTATAGGACGGCTATCCGGATTTGGCGACCATTTAAAATCCCAATCACCATTTAGGGAAATCACCTCAGGGCACTCGGAAGCAGCCGATGGCAAACCAAGTGTCACATGATACGGAAGTTTGTTAATTCCAAGCACATGGGGATTTTCCCAATCATGCTGTTCGGCTGCCATCGTAATTACTGGAATAGCAGCGAGCATGAGAATTAAATATTTATTTTTGTGCATAAGTCATTTATTGGGGATCATTATCATAAAGCACTTCAAAATCGGAATAAGCCATATGTTCACCACCCGAGAGCCTATCAGACTCAAAACGAAGCACTGAAGCATCGACCGGGTCGAATTGAAT
>CAYNEZ010000018.1:24305-27743 GCA_964396365.1 uncultured Sangeribacter sp.
AGAGCCTATCAGACTCAAAACGAAGCACTGAAGCATCGACCGGGTCGAATTGAATGGTCTGCCATATGGGGTTATTGATAATATTCGAGAATTCGCCGGAAGCAACCTTTTTCCAGTTCTGCCAGTCGGTTGTTGCATAGACAGAATAATGTGTCACAGTTCCGTCGCTACGCAATGATGGAGGAAGATATCTGACACCTTTGACTTTTTTAGTTTTTCCAAGGTCTACAGCCATAGACGTCGGAGTCATATAGAAAATGCGCAGCGATGAAGATCGTTTTTCACCAGAATCAGGGATATCTGCGGTAAGTTCCGGAGCGTTGAACATAGAGAGTCTTGAGATGACGGGACACGCCTTGCTGTCGGTTACCGTAAATCTGACACTGTCAGCTGTCACTGTCGGGAAGCATACGATCCTTCGATGTCCGATAGTGGTCAGTTTGCCGTCGTCAGTCAAAGCATCCTTTAATTCCTGCCAATTGCCGTCGACGAAAGCTTCAAGTTTCCATTCTTTCACTCTCTGTCCAAGCTGAATATACTCTTCAGCGAGGAAGCGATTGAATGTAACAGGATTTTTGAACCCTAAAGTCACGGAACCGGAATAAACACTATCGTCGGTAGCCCAATACGTATCTTTATTTCCATCAATCACTTTATCGGCAGTATATTTTTTACCTTTTCCCCTTATTGAAGAAGCAGAAGCCTTTGCATTTTTAGCAAGATCTTCCTTAAACACCTCATCCAGCATTTTAGAAAATGCTACACCACGAAGAGAATCTATCGAATTAATCCTGCCATTTGGCATCACAGGGAAATTAAGAAGCAACGTGGAATTACGACCTACAGACTTATAGTATGTGTCCATAAGTTTTGAAAGACTTTTAACATTCTCATCTTCAGATTCGTGATAGAACCATCCGGGACGAATACTTGTGTTAGTCTCACCCGGCACCCATGAGTCGCCACCTTCAAGCCCAAAATGAAGCATACCCCAATCTACCTCTCCATCTTTATTAAGCTGACTCCAGTTGGTTGCTCCGACCTCTCCACCTTCTGTACCTACCCAACGCAAATCCCCACGATCGCTACCATCGTTCCAGATAAGACATTCTGGTTGGAGTTCACGTATCATCTTATAGGTTTCGGGCCACTGATAATAAGTAGTACGGTCGATCTGTCGGGTTTCATTTGCACCTCCATACCACCCATCGCCTCCATTAGCACCATCAAACCACACTTCGAAGACATCACCGTAGTTGGTAAGAAGTTCTCGAAGCTGATTTTTAAAATAAGTCACATATTCGGGTTTACCATATTCAGGATGATTCCGGTCCCATGGAGAAAGATAAAGGGCATACTTTAATCCAGCTTCTTGGCAAGCTTCCGCAAGTTCCTTTACCACATCGCCTTTACCGTCTTTCCAAGGAGAATTCTTAACAGAATATTCTGTAAATTCAGAGGGCCACATGCAAAAACCGCAATGATGCTTTGCTGTGAAAATAATTCCAGTCATTCCGGCATCCTTACACACTTTCACCCATTGCTTCACATCAAGATCTGATGGATTGAAAAGTTCAGGACTTTCATTTCCATATCCCCATTCTTGATCAGTATATGTGTTTAGAGAATAATGGATGAAGGCACACTTCTCCATGTCTTGCCATTTCAGTTGGTTTTCAGTCGGAATTGGACCAAATGGAGCAGGAGGCGCAGCTTCGTTAGAAGAGGAACAAGCAGAAGCAACCAACAAGCTTACTGTTCCTGCAATTATTGACTTAAATTTTAAATTTATGTTTCGCATGATTGGCTTATGTGGTTTAAGTTTGCATTTGAGGCCGACGCACGATCCGAGCATCCTTAAGAGGGTTTAACGGTGTCAAAGATGCAAGGAACGTGCGATATCTACCAGATGGGAATTATTTGAATTGCCAGTAGTCGAAGTTGAAGAGTTCAGGACCTTTACGTCCTTTAAAGACAAAGTATAGGTCATGGACACCGGGGACTTCTATCTTAGCAGGGGTCTCAAGGTAGGCAAAATTTTCCCAACTTCCTGTGCCAGGGACTTTCAGATCAGCTACCAATGGACCATCTATAGAGTCCATATGCACTTCAATATTTCCCCCTCGCAAGCCACTCGCCGCAGATGCACAGAAAGTCTTCGGTCCACCGCTCATAAAATTGACATTAGCAACTTTCAAATAATCACCATTGTGGATGTCAGACACATATACACCTTCTTTCACATTTTGACGGGAAGATAGACCTTCTGACCACGCCATAGTTTCAGCTTCAACTCTTTGATAAGGGTCAAGATACCCTACTGCGGGAGCACCTTCCTTTGTAGGAAGAATCGTCGGGAATGTTCCATCGGCATTATATTCGAAAGGCTCAACGCAGAAGCTACGGCCGAAACCGCCTCCACCGGGAAGGTTGCCTGTATGATAGAAGAAATATGATTTTCCTTTGTAGTCAGTCACACCGCAATGATTGGTGAAAGAGCCGGTCTCATCTTTCTGGGGCATGATAGTGCCCATGTATTTCCAAGGACCTGTAGGACTGTCACTCATAGAATAAGCGATGTGTTCAGGTATTCCCCCTGCTGCATAGAGCATATAGTATTTTCCATTTCTCTTATAGAACCAAGGACCTTCTGTGTATGAGCTGTTATATTTTTTACCGGGTTCCATCGGGACTTCCTTGCCGGGACCGAAACCATCAGCATCAGGCACCAGTTTCTGCACCTCACCGTCAAAGGAAATCATATCATCATTGAGTTTCACGTAGTAAATAGTCGGATTACCCCAATATAGATATGCCTGACCATCATCATCGATAAAGCATGTAGGGTCAATGAAATCCCAACTTCCGTCAGCGAGAGGTTTTCCGATGGCATCCTTAAAAGGACCTGTCGGAGTGTCTCCTACAGCAACCCCAATAGCCATAGTGCCAGAGAGATTAGAGTGTAATGGTACATAGAAATAGAACTTTCCATTGCGTTCTACACATTGGGGAGCCCAAGCACGATCGTCGCCCCAGGTGAAATCCTCTATTGCAAGAGGGGAACCATGATCCGTCCAATTCACCATATCTTCAGTAGAATATACACGCCACTCCTGCATCCAGAAGAAGTCGGCACCTTTTTCGTCATGACCAGTATATACGTAAAGGCGGTCGCCATGCACCATCGGAGCAGGGTCGGTGGTATAGTTGGTCTGTACGCAGGGATTATCAGCATATGCTAAAGCTGATACCAACAAGAGAGAAGCTGAGAAAAGTGATTTTTTCATTTATTATTGAAATTTAAGATCTTTATTACTAAATTTGACTCTGGAAAATATCAGAGCTTGACTTTGATTTGCTTTCCTTTATAGGTAATGTCTTTTGTCTTGCCGGCTTTACGGACTATCATTTTTCTTGACTTGGGTGCTTCGGGATAGG
>CAYNEZ010000019.1:0-27587 GCA_964396365.1 uncultured Sangeribacter sp.
TTCTGGAGCAAGTGGTATAGGGGTATTCTCATTCATAATGCAAAATTAGCAAAAATTTTTAACATTTTGGCAATAAATATCAGATAATCAGTCGAAACGACTCATGGCATCGACTTTTATATTATCTGCTATGTCGATATAAGGCTTCATTGCCTTATTATCACTAAGCCCCGTCCATTTCATAACGACATTAGGCGGAATACCTAAAGAAAGAGCCTTGCATATAAAGGTCTTTCTTCCTGTATGGGTACAGAGAAGTTCATACTTTGGATAGATGGTGTCAATGCGATCATGCCCCTTATATTGGGTGATTCTGATTTTAGTATCAATACCTGCAAGTTTGCCGAGTTCTTTTATATAATCGTTCATCTTCTGATTGCTGATGACAGGCAATACTTTATCCCCCTTCAAAAGCCACATCTTTGTATTTCTCAAGTATAGCACGACTGTGTCTGTTAAGCTCTATAACCAGACTGTCGGCTGTCTTGACTGTCTTAACTTCAATATGGTTCTCCTTGACATCGCTTCGTCTGAGATTAGCCACATCTGAGTACTTCAATCCAGTATAGCAACAAAAGACAAGGACATATCTAACCCTTTCAAGGCATTGTTTTGTCTCCGGCAAATCAATGGATTTGATTTTATCAAGTTCTTCATCGGTCAGAAAGATAACCTTTGCTTGCGTATTCTTCAAATTAGGGCTGAATGCAGCATAAGCGATATTAGTATTATAGCCTTTATTTGTAGCCCATTTCAGCAAGGATTTTTCAAAATAATTTATTTTAGCCACGTTTTGCAAATATCTTAGTATTAGGATATTTTGATATGAATTGATTATGTATGACTATATAGGTTATATTCCCTCTCTCTCCGCCAAAAGACTCGCAAACTAAATTTGCGGGTCTTTGTTTTATATGGTTACACAACTTCTTGACGGGGGGATTAAATCCATCTCTTCACGCTAAAGGACTCGCAAATTTATTTTGCGGGTCCTTGTTTTAATATGATTTTATGAATAAAATTCTTTGCGATACCGAGTTTTTTTATTAATTTTGCGAAAATTATTGCATCCAACGAAAACAACTATAACAAGGATATGAAGGTAACCCGATTATTAGTCCCATTGATGATGCTCATAGCATTGCCAGCAATGGCTCTCACCGACGAGCAAGTGATCACTTACATCAAGTCTGAGGCAGCCACTGGCAAGTCGCAGAAACAAATTGCTCTGGATCTACGTGCCCAAGGTGTCTCTGTCGAACAGATACAACGAATTCGTACCAGGATCGAAGAGGAAAGGAACACTACGGTCAACGCCACCACCGGTACAGAACTACGCTCACGCCTACGTCAGGAAGAAGCTGAAAGCCAAGAAGATAATCAAGCCGTAGATGATATAGACGAAACTTCTGTGTCAAAGGCTATCTATGGACATGACATTTTCAATACCAGAGGACTTACATTCGAACCAAATTCCAATATGGCTACCCCAAAGAATTATCGTCTTGGGCCCGGCGATGAAGTCATAATCGACATTTGGGGCGTAAGTGAGGACAATATCCGCCAACAGATTTCACCTGATGGACGCATCATGATCTCCCAGCTTGGCCCGGTCTATCTCAACGGACTTACAGTAGATGAAGCCAACAAACAGCTGAAAAACATCTTTGCAAAGAAATATTCAGGAGTCGGCAGTGACACTGATATCAACCTTACTCTTGGTCAGATCCGTTCAATCCAAATTGATGTGCTCGGAGAAGTAAAAAGACCTGGAACATTCAGGATATCTCCGTTCTCCAATGCTTTCCATGCCCTTTATAATGCCGGTGGCATTAACGACATTGGTTCGGTCAGAAACATTGATATCGTCCGCAACGGTAAAAAAATTGCCTCCATTGACGTTTATGACTTCCTTTTCAAAGGTAAAGACGTCGGAAATGTTCGTCTGCAGGAAGGTGACGTTATCATAGTTCCACCCTACAACGAGCTCGTTCATATCGAGGGTAACGTAAAGCGCCCAATGTTTTATGAGCTAAAGAACAACGAAAGTCTGTCAAAACTCATCGAATATGCAGGTGGTTTCACTGGAGATGCATATAGCGACGTAGTACGCGTACTCCGTCTCAACGGACTTGACAAGTCACTTAATACAGTCGACAGATCCGAATACTCATCCTACACTCTGAAAGACGGCGACGTAATCTCTGTGGGTGTTGTGACTGACGAATTCACCAACAAAGTAGAAATCGGAGGTTCTGTATATCGTCCTGGCACGTATGCAATCGGTGAAAACGTAAAGACTCTCCGCCAGCTGATTCAGACAGCTGAAGGACTTACAGATGATGCATATCTCGACCGCGCACTGATGTATCGTGAAAAGCCCGACCGTTCACTTGAAATTTTAGCCATCAACCTTGGAGATATCATGAACGGTACAGCAGCCGACATCGAACTACGCAAAAACGATATCATCAACATTATCAACATCAACGCAATCACAGAAAGAGGTGGCTTCACAATCCAGGGTCTCGTAAACTCCCCAGGAACATATCCTTATGCTGAAGGCACGACACTTGAAGACCTTATCCTTCAGGCAGGCGGTCTCCGCGAAGGAGCTTCCACAGCAAAAGTGGAGATATCACGCCGTATTGTTGACCAGACTGCTACTGATGCGACTACACAGCTTGCTGAGACTTATACCGTCAATATAGAAGATGGCATGGCAGCTGGAAAAGGAAAAGGATTCTTGCTCAAACCATACGACTTGGTTCAAGTAAGGAAAAGTCCTACCTACAATCCCCAGACTACAGTAAATATTGGAGGTGAGGTTCTCTTCCCCGGCAACTATGTATTGGAATCTCGCAACGAACGTATTTCAGACGTAATCAAAAGAGCCGGTGGTATCCTCGAAAGCGCATATATACAGGGAGCCTACCTGGAACGCGACCGCACTGAAAACGAAATAATGGCTAACCAGGAGACTCTGAGACTTGCTCGTTCAAACCAAGAGAGCAATGACTCCATCTCCATGGAAAACTTGGAAATTTCAAAACGTTACACCATCGGTATCGATCTCCAGAAAGCTATCGATAACCCGGGAAGCACATGGGACTTCGTACTCCAGAAGAATGATTACATCTTCATTCCGGAATTCCAAAGTACAGTCAAGATTTCCGGTGATGTGATGTATCCCAACACGGTTATCTACATGCCGGGCAAGAAACTGAATTATTATGTGAACCAAGCAGGTGGATTTGGTGAGAGAGCAAGAAAAAACAAAGCATATATCGTATATATGAACGGTACGATTGCTAAAATCAACCGAAAGACACCTATTGAACCAGGCAGCAATATTATTATTCCTACTAAGCCTGATAAAGATTTCGACTGGAATAAGGTCATTGCAGTCGCAAGTTCAATTGGCTCACTGGCTACGCTTGCAGCCACGATTATTACCCTTTCCAAATAATGCTCTTAAAAATCTCACAAAGTCATGGCTAACAATGATCATAGTGTGAAAGACGATGAAATCGCACTGCATACTAACCCTGAAGATAAGAATTATTATCCAAATGGCGAGGAAGAGGAAAAGGAGATTGACCTTCTTGAACTGGCAATGAAGTTATGGGACCAGAAGAAGAAAATCTGCCTCTGGTGCTTCATAGGAGCTATTTTAGGATTAGTCGTAGCATTCAGCATCCCTCGTGAATACACTACCGATGTCAAACTCGCACCAGAGATGGGCAACAACCAAAAGATGAGCGGAAGCCTTGGAGCAATGGCTGCCATGGTAGGCATTGGAAATAGCGCACAGTCTGGAAGCGATGCTGTCAACCCTACACTCTATCCTGATGTCGTGAGTTCAGTGCCCTTCCTTGTAGGACTTTTCAACGTGCCGGTAGAAGACATTGATGGGGAGAAGAAAGTGACACTTAAAGAATATATGGAGGAAGATATCCGCTCACCATGGTGGTCTGCCATAATGGCATTGCCTTTCAAGCTGATCGGATTGCTCACATCGAGCGATGACGAAGAAGCGGATCCAAATAAACCTACCGACACTTTCCAACTCACTAAGCCGGAAGATCTGATTGTGAAAGCTCTTCAATCGAGAATTACAGCTTCTGTCGACACAAAGACCGCAGTTATTTCTATTTCGGTGACCATGCAAGACCCGCTGATCTCAGCAACCCTGGCAGACACGGTTGTCAACCGTCTTCAGGAATACATCACAGAATACAGAACCAACAAAGCCCGTAAAGATCTTGAATATGCAGAGCTTCTCAACGATGAGGCTCGCGACAACTACTACAAGGCACAGCAGAAATATGCAGATTATCTCGACCGGAACAACGGTCTCATTATCCACTCTGCAATGACGACTCGCGAACGCCTACAAAACGAAGCGACTCTTGCTTTTAACCTTTACAACCAGACTGCACAGCAGGTGCAGATGGCAAAGGCAAAAGTGCAAGAAAACACTCCGGTGTATGCCATAGTCTCACCTCCAACGGTGCCAATCAAGCCGGCTTCTCCTCGTAAACCCCTTATTCTTGTCGGATTTGTATTCTTGGCTTTCGTGGCATGCTGCGCTTGGATACTCTATGGGAAGCCTCTCGTAGAAGAAATGAAGCAGAAAAAGACCGAAGAAGAGAAAAAATAAATTGAACAATTTAAAAATCATACTCATAACTCTCGCGATATTTATCGCAGGCACTTCCGCCACAAGAGCCGATGACCTGTCGGAACTTGTGGCGGCTGTCGCTGCATCTATGGAAAAAACCAATTTGGCAAAAGATGTTGCTCCAGGATATTTAGGGAGTGATAAACCGCGCTACATACCAAAGCCTAAGCAATCTGATATAGATTTGGCACTTATCGACGGTATATTCAGCAATATGAAGCGCGAACAATTCCGCAGTATGCGTCGACAAATATTCAATGAGGATGAAGATCCATTCGGATATCTGAATGAAGACTATATGTCGCCCACTCTCGGACGTCCCGATTTTTTCCGACCGGTACCAGGAATAATAACATCGGTTTTTGGATGGAGGCCCAAATTCCAACGTATGCACCATGGCGTTGACTTAAATCTTCATATAGGCGACACCGTAAGAGCTGCACTGAGTGGCACTATTGAACGCATTGCTTATGATCATGATGGTTACGGTCATTATGTCGTCATGTCGCACCCTGATGGGATGCAGACATTGTATGGACATTTGCAATATCCAATAGTTGCACAAGGACAGTTTGTCTATGCCGGGCAGCCGGTAGGAATTGGTGGCAATACCGGCAACAGCACCGGTCCTCACCTTCACTTTGAGGCAAGGATAGGAGGTACGGCTGTCGATCCGATGTTGCTATTCGATTTCTACGGAAGATCAGAATTCCTTGCTATCGAACCAGAGACTCGAATAGAGAAAGTCCCTACATTCTCCCACCAGTCAAAATCTCTAAAAAAAGAATCTACCTACATAGTGCGATATGGCGACACTCTTGAGAGCGTAGCTCGCCAGGCCGGCATGTCCGTAATGCGTCTATGCCAACTCAATATGCTGAATTCTTCAGAATCCCTTCCTGTGGGCAGAATGTTAAAACTTAAATGAGCTGAAGGCACACCGCGTGCGAGTCCACCCCCATCATCCGATTGAATCAGAAAGAGTCTCCAGACAGCGACGCACTTCTTCATCAGTCTTAAAAAGCTTTTCTTTGCATATCTTTAATAGTTCAAGAGCCCTTGATGTGAGCGCAGCCAACGAGTCAATATCGCAATCAGGACTCTGCATCTTTGACGTAATGGCTTCCAATTCGGCTATTGCTTCTGAGTATTTCATTTCCTTCTTTTCCATAATCAAAATTCATTTTATGTGTCAAAGTTACGTATAATTTCAATTATACGCAAACGTTTCGGCATACTTTCTTTTCCATCTCACCTTTTTTTCTTAAATTTGCACTATGAAAAAGATCGCAAGTTTTACAATCGACCATCTGACACTCCTCCCCGGAGTATATGTCAGCCGGAAAGACAATACTCCAAGCGGCGACGTCATCACTACATTCGACATCCGAATGACTGCACCAAACCGCCAACCGGCACTCTCCATATCGGCACTTCACGCAATGGAGCATCTGGCGGCCACATATCTGCGCAATCATCCTTCCTGGGGTCAGCGCATTGTCTATTGGGGTCCGATGGGATGCTGCACAGGCAACTATCTCCTGCTCAACGGCGACCTTGAAAGTTCCGACATCATACCCTTGCTCAAGGAAACGTTCCAATTCATATCTGAATTCGACGGTGAAGTGCCTGGAGCTAATCCTAAAGACTGCGGCAATTATCTCCTGATGAACCTTCCTGAAGCCAGGATGGCTGCCCGCGACTATCTCAAGATATTAGAAAATCCCGAATTAAAGACTAAATATTAAAGATGGCAAATCTCTCAGAACGGGGCTTTGAAATGCCCGCTTCCCCTATACGCCGACTTGCCCCTTTGGCAAATGAAGCTGTCAAACGTGGCATTAAGGTGTATCGACTGAATATCGGCCAGCCCGACCTGCCCACTCCACCCCAAGCATTCGAAGCTCTAAAACACATTGATCGTGATGTGCTTGAATATAGTCCTTCTGATGGTCTCCCATCACTCCGTGCAAAATTGAAGGAATATTACCACCGCTTCAATATCGATGTCGATGTCGACGATATCATAGTGACCAGTGGCGGCTCCGAAGCTGTCCTGTTTGCCTTTATGGCATGTCTCGACCCCGGTGATGAAATAATAGTGCCTGAACCGGCATATGCCAACTACATGGCCTTCGCCATCTCAGCCGGAGCCAAGATAGTCTCCATTCCATCCTCTATTGATAAGGGATTTGCACTTCCTCCTATCGAAGAATTCGAGAAACTCATCACTCCCCGAACTAAAGGAATACTCATCTGCAATCCTAACAACCCCACCGGCTACCTCTACACCATAAAGGAAATGATGCAGATTCGAGATCTTGTAAAAAAATACGATCTGTTCCTTTTCTCCGATGAAGTATACCGTGAATTTTGCTACACTGGCGCCCCGTATGTCTCAGCATTTCACTTGCCCGGCATCGAGGAAAATGTCGTGCTGATCGACTCCGTCTCGAAACGATACAACGAATGTGGCATCCGCATCGGAGCCTTGATTACGAAAAATAAAGAATTGCGTGCCAATGTCATGAAATTCTGTCAGGCTCGATTGAGCCCTCCGCTGATCGGACAGATTATTGCAGAAGCATCAGTAGACGCTGATAAAGAATATATGCTTGATGTCTACAATGAATATGTGGCGCGTCGCAACTTCCTCGTTGACGGTATTAACAAAATCCCGGGATGCTACTCTCCTATTCCTATGGGTGCATTCTATACTGTGGCAAGCTTGCCCGTAGATGATGCCGACAAATTCTGTGAATGGTGTCTGAGGGAATTCTCATATGAAGGAGCCACAGTGTTCATGGCTCCGGCTTCCGGTTTCTATACTACGCCCGGAGCTGGACGCAACGAAGTGCGTCTCGCTTACGTGCTCAACCGTGAAGAACTCGGCAAAGCCCTTATAGTGCTTGAAAAAGCTCTTGAAGCATACAATTCTCGCTCTGATAAGTAGCTCGCAATAAATAGGCAAAAAAAAATTGATTGTCATCACGACAACCAATCTTCTGTTAACCTTAAAATCTAATACCATGAAAAACTCGATGCAAAATTAGTGATTATTTCCGAAATTATGTTGTATAACATAAAAATTTCGCTCGGATTTAACATTATTTAACAGAAGATGAGAAAAAAGGACGTTAGAAGAGGGATGACGATTATATATTTGACTGCAGTGATATGCACTGTGGTCATATTCGTCATGGCATTCCGGAATCAAAAAAAGACACAGACAGAACAAAAAAATAGCGTTACCGAGCAACAGAACTCAGCCTGGGCTGCCCTTTTGACAAACGAACTGTCAGACACTCCTGGACTGGAGAAAATGGACAGGGAAATCGAACGTTTTATAGGGAAATGGAATATAAAGGGACTTTCCCTGGCAATAACACGCAACGACTCCCTTCTATATGCCAAAGGATATGGTATGGCCGATGTGGAAGACGGACGCAAGATGACTCCACAAAACATCATGCGACTTGCGTCCGCGTCCAAACTTGTGACAGCAATCGCCATCATGCGTCTCGTCGAAAATGGGAAACTCAAGCTAAATTCCAAGGTGTTCGGTCCCGACGGCATTCTCAACGACACTGCATTTACAAATGCAATAAAAGATCCACGCTTATTCGATATAACAGTCGACAATTTGCTCCAGCACAAGGGTGGATTCGGAATGGGAGCCGGAGATCCGATGTTCAACACAAAGGATATAATAGCAGCAAAGAAACTGCCGGGCCCTCCATCAAACGAAGAACTTACCAGTATAGTACTCGGGCGCAAGATAGCATTTACTCCTGGACAAGGATTCCGCTACTCCAACTTCGGATACATGCTTCTCTCGCTTGTCATAGAGCGCGTCACAGGACAAGAATATTGGGATTATGTCACAGAGGAAGTCCTTCATCCCGCCGGTTGCTACAATTTCAGGCCGGCTACCAACTACTACTCGGATAGAAATGAAAATGAAGTGCATTATTACGGGCCCGACACTGTATCCGTAGAAGAATATAATGGCAGCGGAAGAATGGTAGAGAGAGTCTATGGAGGAAGCAATGTCCACGGTCTTCTTGGAGCCGGTGGATGGTGTGCTTCCGCGTCCGACCTCGCCCGCCTGGTGGCTGCCACCGATAAATACCCTCATGTAAGTAATATATTAAGCAATGCCTCCATCGACTCCCTTACCGCTTATGCAAAAGATGACAAAGTTTCGCGAGGATGGAGTGAAATCGATGAGCAAGGGAAATGGCGACGTACGGGCACTTTGTCTTCCACACATACACTGATCGAGAGATTTCCTAACGGAGAATGCTGGGTGATGATTACAAATTCCGGTGTATGGACGGGACACAACTTCTCACGTGAAATGACTAAACTGATAAGCAACCTCCGGGCACGATACGATACGATGCTCCCACGAAGAGATCTCTGGTAAATATGTTTTATAACATATGGAATGTCAATATAAGATTAGAACTAATATATATCTGACAGGGTTATAAATATAAGGTGGAATTCCCCATCTTAATAATTTATAAATATCATGGCATACAAAATCGCAGAAATCGAAGGCATCGGAGACACCTATGCCGAGAAACTCCAAGCAGTTGGAATAAAGACAACAGAAGATCTTCTTAAGGCATGTGCAACTCCTGCCGGACGTAAGAAAGTAGCTGAAGAAACCGGCATAAGCGGCAAGCTTATCCTCAAATGGACTAACCACGCCGATCTTTTCCGTATCAAGGGTGTGGCCGGACAATTTGCCGAACTTCTTGAGGCTGCCGGAGTAGACACAGTAAAAGAATTTCGTCATCGTGTTGCTGCCAACCTTCAGCCAAAGATGGTTGAGGTAAACGATGCCAAGAATCTCTGCAACAGGGTTCCGTCCGTAAGCGAACTCGAGAAAATGATCGAGCAAGCTAAGGAACTCGAGCCTGTCATCACCTATTGATCTCGTCATCTCAGGTTTTAAATATGGGGGACGCACATAGTGTGCGTCCACTTTTTATGTTCATCCTTTCATGTTATGAAACTTCGACTTTTCTTACTCCATCTTTTGCTGCTTTCTTCTATCTCAGCCTTTTCGCTGGTCTGGCATGACGGGGAAAATCCTGTGTCTTACTACTTCCCTGCCAACTGCGACCCGGCAGTGACAGTTGCCACTGACATGTTTGCTTCCGACATGGAGGCAGTCACCGGGAAATCCGCTCGCAAGGCCAATGAGAATGATGCCACAATCCGCATCTATCAACTCGACGTGGCATCCGGTCCTGACCTCAAGACACTCCAAAATGCCGGTATCGACGTGAAGGAATTGCAGAATCTCACCGACGGATTTGCCATCAAGGTTGCCGACGGAGCAATCATTGTGGCAGGCGCCAATGGACGCGGGGCAGCATACGGTATTCTTGAACTGAGCAGAAAAGCCGGGGTATCACCCTGGATATGGTGGGGCGACGTAGTCCCCGCAAAAAAGGAAATTCTCAGTCTGGATGATAATTACTCCGATATCCAGGGAGCTTCAATCGAACGTCGCGGAATATTCATTAATGATGAAGACTGGTCGTTGCGCCCTTGGAGCCACCTGAACTTTGAACCTTCCGACAAGACTGAAATCGGAGCCAAAACCTACAGGAAAATATTTGAGCTTCTCCTGCGCCTCCGCGCCAATACTCTTTGGCCTGCAATGCATGAAGGCACCACCGCATTCTTCCTTGTCGACGGGGCGAAAGAGCAAGCTGACAGTTGCGGCATAATCATCGGCACATCTCATTGCGAGCCGATGCTCCGCAACAATGTCGGGGAATGGGATACGAAGACAAGGGGACGTTTCAACTATAAGACCAACCGTCAGGAAGTGCAACGCTATTGGAAACAGAGGCTTGAAGAGGTGAAAGACTCAAAAGGAGGCAATATCTTCACAATCGGCATGCGTAGCATTCACGACAGTTCAATGGAAGGATACTCCACAACTGAGGAGAAATTTGATGGCCTCCAGCAAGTGATCCTCGACCAGCAGGCACTCATCGCCGAGACCTTAGGAAATCCTGCACTTCAAGACCAGGTGTTTGTGCCATACAAGGAAGTCCTTGAGTTGTATGAGATGGGGCTTGAAGTGCCCGACTATGTAACTCTCATGTGGTGTGACGACAATCATGGCTATCTCACTCGGCTTAGCGATGAAAAAGAGCAAAAACGCAGTGGCGGCGGAGGCGTCTACTACCATCTGAGCTATTGGGGACAACCCCATGATTATTTATGGCTGACCACTACCCAGCCAGGACTCATATGGCATCAAATGCGACAAGCCTACGACAAGAACGTGAGGAAACTGTGGATTGCAAACGTGCATGATCCTAAAGTGGCAGGATATGATCTGGAACTGTTTTTAGACATGGCTTGGGACATCGACAGCGTCGATGCTTCATCCCTGCGCAATCACTATAAGGCGTGGCTCACTCGTCAGTTTGGGGAGCAGGCTGCCGAACTGATATTCCCCGTAATGCACGATTTCTACCGTCTGTGCGGACAAAGGAAACCGGAATTTATGGGATGGTCGCAAGTGGAGAAAGACCGTAACCTTTACGAGCGCCGCCTCACTCCCGTACGTTCCTCCGAGCTTAATCCTAAGGAATTTGGAAATGAATTGCAACGCTATGTGTCGGAATTTGACAGGGCATCCTACGTGGTAGACTATGCCACAAAATTTGTCGACCCATCTCTTTACGATGCTTATTTTGCAACTGTGATCTATCCCGTATGCGCCTCGGCAGCCCACGCAAGTTCTCTGCTCAAGGCGCAGGAAGCTCGCACTCTGGCTTCCGGACGCAACGCCACTTTAGACCGCGAAGCCCTTGAAGAGCAGATAAGAAGAGCTTGTGCTGAAAGCCAAAGAGCTTATCAGGAAGTAAGGAAACTCACCGAATACTACAACGATGTAGTCTCAGACGGCAAATGGAAATGGAGTATGGACATGCGGCCTCGGGATCTGCCCGTATTCCTGGCGCCATCTCTCCCCCTTATACTCACTGAGCAAGAAATGCAGAGATATCCCACTCCGGAAGCCGGCAATCCTTTGCCTCCGGCGCCTGGCTCCGTTGTAGCCGCCAACGCCTCTTCTTTCAGCAATGTCAAAGGGAAAGCCACACCTATCGGAATGTTGGGCCACAGCATGTATGCAGTGTCGCTTGAAAAAGGGAGTACCCTTATCTACGACTTCGACGTCGCTGAAGAAGGCGACGGTGTGATAAGGGTTGCAGTGATCCCGACCCACGCTTCAGATGGTATTGATGTGCGCTTCAGCGTAAGCGTTGACGGGGCTAAACCTGAAATATTCAGCATTAAGGAGCCATTCAGGTCAGAGCAATGGAAACAAAATGTGATGCGCGGACAGACTGTCAGGAACATACCTGCGTCATTGAAAGCAGGAAAACACAAGCTTGAGATAAAGGCTCTCGACGACAACATAGTCATCGATCAATGGATGTGGGACCCCGACCCAAACCGCCACTTCTATCTATTTCCAATCTGAACCGTTGAGTGACAATAAAGGAGACGGTGCATGCGTTCTATCTATATGGGAAAAAAAAGACAATTCTTTCTTACTGCGCTATCTATCCTTTTGATGACGATGCTCTTCCCGTCATGCAAATCAGTGAAGCTCTCTGATGCCGACGACACTATGGCAAGAGGGGAGTTTTTCGCAGCGTCAAACATGTATCGCAAAATCTATAATAAGCTCACAAAGCCTGAAGAGCGCCCATTGAGAGGGGAAGTCGCCTTCAAGCTGGCTTCTTGCTATCAACGTCTTAACCGTCCGGCAAACGCAGTGGCATCCTATCAAAATGCACTTCGATATGGGCAGACAGATTCTATAATCTACCTGCGGCTTGCACAAATGCTCCAGGCTTCAGGTAAATACCCTCAGGCCATCACTGAATATGAGAAGTATCTTGAGTGGAAGCCCGACGATCCCATTGCAAAGTCAGGAATAAGGGGATGCAACATCGCCATTGCATCCAAGGAAGCCCCCAAGAGCCGCTATATTGTGAAGCAATCCAAACTATTCAATTCCCGCAGGTCTGACTTTGCCCCGATGTATTTCGACAAGAACTACGATATCCTCTATTATACCACCACCAATGAGAAGGCCACCGGCGAAAACAAGTCGGAAATCACCGGAATGAAAAAGGGGGATATCTGGATGGCAAAGAAAAACGAAAAGGGAGAATGGTTGCGCCCTGCCCCAGTAGAGGGTGAACTTAACTCAGATGCTGATGAAGGCATCGTTTCTTTCACTCCGGATGGCCAGACGATGTATCTCACCGTTGCCAAACGGTCTGAGACATCAAGCACATCAGTTGAAATCTACACATCACGCCGCAGCGATGCCTCATGGAGCGCCGCGCAGAAATTCGATATACTCAACGATACGGTGACTGCCGTAGGCCACCCGGCAGTGTCGCCCGACGGCCGCTATCTCTATTTCACATCCGACATGCCCGGAGGCTACGGTGGCCTTGACATATGGCGTGTCAACCTTCAGGAACGTGGAGGAAGTCTCGAGAATCTTGGTCCTCAAATCAATACCCAGGGCAACGAGTCTTTCCCCTATGTCCGTTCTGACTCCGTGCTGTATTTTTCAAGCGACGGGCACTCCGGCTTTGGAGGACTCGACATCTTCAAGGCTACGTTGAATTCCACCGGCGACCGCTGGAGCATCGACAACATGGGGCTCCCTATCAACTCCACCGGAGATGATTTCGGCATTACTTTCGGCCCCGGTGAGTCTGGCTTCTTCAGCAGCAACCGCGGCGACGCCAGAGGCTACGATCATATCTATTCCTTCTTGCTCCCCGACCTGAAGATAAGCATTGCCGGTTGGGTTGTTGACAAAGATGACGAACCCGTGCCAAACGCTGTCATCCGCATCGTCGGCAACGACGGATCAAACCAGAAGGAAGTGGCTCGCGACGACGGCAGCTTCCGGTTCAAGCTGCAAAGAGGGGTCAAATATGTCATGATGGCTGGCGCAAAAGGGTATCTCAACCAAAAAGTGGAGTTCGAGAGTGATCCGGCGGAAGAAGACGCAGAATATGGCATGGACTTCATCCTTGCTTCCATATCCAAGCCAAGCGTAGTGGAAAATATCTTCTACGACTTCGACAAGGCAACCCTTCGTCCTGAATCAAAGGAAGCCCTCGATGAGCTTGCGGTGATGCTTGAAGACAACCCGAACGTTTCGATAGAGATGAGTGCACACACCGACCGCAAGGGAAGTGATGAATACAATCTCTCCCTCTCCGAACGCCGCGCAAAGAGTGTCGTGGATTATCTTGTGGAGAAAGGCATCAATCCATCGCGCCTCACCTGGACAGGCTATGGAAAAAGCCGCCCGAAAACCGTCACAAAGCGCATCAACAAGGAATTTCCCCAATTTGAGGAAGGAACTGAATTGACTCCCGAGTTCATCGACACCCTATCCGAAGAAGATCAGGAGGCGGCAGACCAGATCAACCGACGCACAGAATTCCAGGTGACAGCAATCGACACTGATTTTGAACTATTGTGAAAATGTGAAAACCTTCCTGCAGATTTGGCTATATCAGGATTTTTTCGTATCTTTGCACAAACTATTGTCGTATGCAAACAGAGAAGCAAGTTATTGTAGACGGTCTGACTTTCGTGCCGTATCTGACACGCGAAGAGATCGCCGCGCAAGTGGAGCGCGTAGCAAAGGAGATAGCAAAGGATTACGAAGGGAAAGCCCCGATTTTCTTATGTGTTTTGACGGGAGCATTCGTCTTCGCGTCTGACCTTATCCGCGCCACAGGCCTTAACGATGCGAAGATATCATTCATCAGATACAAATCCTATGAAGGTACATCATCCACAGGATCCGTCAAGCAGATCATTGGACTGACCGACAACATCGAAGGCAGAGACGTGATCATCATTGAAGATATTGTTGACACGGGCCTGACTGCCTGCAGGATGATCGAAGATCTGAAAAAGCAGAATCCCGCATCCGTGAAGTTCGCGACACTGCTCTACAAACCCGTAAGCAGCCAGACCGGTTTCATCCCTGACTACATCGCATTCACGATTCCCCCAAAATTCATCATCGGTTATGGCCTCGACCTCGACGGTAAGGCCCGTAGTATGCCCGACATCTACGTCATCAACGAAGCTTAAGCCGATAGCCATACCCATTCATACAATCTAATAGCAACACCACATATGTTGAATCTGGTATTATTTGGTGCCCCGGGAAGCGGTAAGGGCACACAAAGCGAAAAAATCATTGACAAATACGGATTGCACCATATCTCTACGGGAGAAGTGCTCCGCAAGCAAATAAAAGAGGGCACCGAACTTGGGAAAATAGCCGATTCCTACATAAGCAAAGGGCATCTCATCCCCGACGACTTGATGATCGACATCCTCCGTCAAGAACTAAAAGGGCTCCCGAAAGACAGTAAAGGGGTGATTTTCGACGGATTCCCACGCACCATACCCCAGGCAATAGAGCTTGAGAAACTTCTCAATGAAAACGGCACTGCACTTTCAGGAGTCGTTGGGCTCGAAGTGCCCGAAGAAGAACTCGTAGCCAGAATGCTCAAGCGAGGCGCAGAGACCGGACGCGCCGACGACAACATGGAGACTATACTCAATCGTCTGAAGGTCTACCACAATCAGACTGAGCCTCTCAAGGAGCACTACCAAGGCAAAGGATCCTATATGGCGATCAATGGCCTTGGCGACGTAGATTCTATCTTTTCATCGATAGTCAAGGCTATCGGACAGTAAATGAAAAAATTCAAATCCCACTGATGGAACAGGAAGAATTACAGCAACACGAATACGTGGCAGACAACATCCAGGTGCTTGAAGGCCTTGAGGCCGTCAGGAAGCGTCCTGCGATGTATATCGGAGACATCTCCGGCCGCGGTCTTCACCATCTCGTCTATGAGGTGGTGGATAACTCTATCGACGAAGCCCTTGCCGGCTATGCGTCAGACATCAAGGTGACAATCCTTGAAGACAATTCTATCCGTGTCGACGACAATGGACGCGGTATCCCCGTAGACATGCACGAGAAGATGCATAAGCCGGCACTCGAAGTGGTACTCACAGTGCTTCATGCCGGCGGTAAGTTCGACAAAGGTTCTTATAAAGTGTCAGGCGGTCTCCACGGCGTCGGCGTCAGCTGCGTGAATGCCCTTTCAGACTATCTTCGCGCTGAAATCCACCGCGATGGCAAGGTATACATGCAGGAATACGCTTTTGGAAAGCCCACTTGCGAACTTAAAGTGATCGGAGAGACTGACTACACCGGCACCACCATCATCTTCCACCCCGACGCAAGCATCTTCACAGAGACCATCTACGACTATGAGACCCTTGCCAACCGCCTCCGCGACCTCGCATATCTGAACGCCGGAATCACACTGACATTGACCGACGAGCGTTTCCGCGACGAAAACGGAAATCCTCGGTCTGAGCGTTTCCACAGCGATGAAGGACTGAAGGAATTCGTGCGCTATATCGACCAGGGCAAGGAACCCCTCATCGAAGACATCATCGACCTCAAGACAGAGCGAAACGGAGTTCCCGTTGAAGTGGCTATGACCTACAACACATCTTTCAACGAGAACATCTATTCCTACGTCAACAATATCAATACCATCGAGGGTGGTACACACCTCACAGGTTTTCGCCGCGGCCTTACTTCCACCCTTAAGAAGTATGCCGACGACAATAACTTGCTCGATAAGCTCAACAAGGCTAAGATTGAACTCTCGAAAGAAGACTTCCGCGATGGTCTGACAGCTGTCGTTTCTGTCAAGGTGGCTGAGCCTCAGTTTGAGGGTCAGACAAAGACCAAGCTTGGCAACAACGACGTGATGGGAGTTGTGCAGACTGCCATCAGCGAGGCTTTGCGCAATTATCTTGAGGAGCACCCCAAGCAGGCAAGGGCAATAGTCGACAAAGTGGTCCTTGCAGCCACGGCACGTCAGGCTGCCTACAACGCGCGTATGAAAGTGCAGCGCAAGACTCCGCTTGCCGGAGCAGGACTTCCCGGCAAACTTGCCGATTGCAAAAGCAGGGATGCTGCTGAGTGCGAGATATTCCTCGTCGAGGGTGATTCCGCAGGAGGAAGCGCTAAGCAAGGTCGCAATCCCAACTATCAGGCAATACTCCCGCTGCGAGGAAAAATCCTCAATGTGGAGAAGGCTATGGAGCATAAGGTGTTTGAATCGGAAGAGATTGTGAATATGTTCAAGGCACTCGGCGTCACCATAGGCACTGAGGAAGATTCCAAAGAGCCCAACGTCTCTAAGCTTCGCTATCACAAGATCATCATCATGACCGATGCCGATGTCGATGGCGCACATATCGCTACCCTGCTGATGACGTTCTTCTTCCGCCGCATACGCCCCATAATTGACAACGGCTACCTTTATATTGCCACTCCCCCCCTCTATAAATGCACGCTCAAGGGAAAGAAAAACGTGTTTGAATATGCGTGGACCGAGCAGCAGGTGCAGTCGTTCGTAGACAGATATTGTGGTGGCGACCGCAATAAATTTGTGCTCCAGCGCTACAAAGGTCTTGGTGAGATGAACCCCGAGCAGCTATGGGAGACCACAATGGATCCGGAAAACAGGATGCTCAAGCGGGTGACACTGACCGACGCGGCAAGTGCCGACCACACGTTTGCTGTCCTCATGGGCGAAGAAGTGGGTCCGCGACGCGAATTTATCGAAGAACATGCCACTTATGCAAATATCGACACATAATCAATCCATAAAGAGAGCAGGCTTGGCGGTCTGCTCTCTTTATAACATTTTTTAATAAATGGAATCAGCGTAAATTTGCATATATCAATTTTTTTTACTAACTTTGCAAGCAAAATTGACAAGGGTCCTTTTAAAGGCTTCAACAGAGCTGATAAAGGGGACTCATCTTTTTTAACCCCTAATAAAAAAGAAGAAAACCGAAAACTAAAACTAAATATGGCTACTTACCTCACTAAAGAAGGATACGACAAGAAGATGGCTGAGCTTGCAGAATTGGAAGCGCAACGTCCGGCCATCAAGAATGCAATTGCTGAGGCGCGCGACAAAGGAGACCTCTCAGAAAACGCTGAATACGATGCAGCGAAGGAAGCTCAGGGAATGCTGGAAATGAAGATCGCTAAAATCAAGGAGCTGATTGCTTCTTCCCGCATTATCGACGACAGCAAGCTGACTACTGATGAAGTAGGTCTTCTCAATAAGGTGACCATCAAGAATACCAAGAATGGTATGCAGATGACCTATACCATAGTGACAGAAAACGAAGCAAATCTTCGCGAGCAGAAAATTGCTTCATCCACTCCCATCGCTAAGGCCCTCATGGGTCATAAGGTGGGCGACAAGGTAAAGGTTGAGGCCCCGGTAGGTGTCCTTGAATTCGAAATCCTCAAAATCGAACTTTGACCATGACTATTTTCTCTAAAATTGTGGCAGGCGAAATCCCATCCTACAAGGTGGCTGAAGACGACCGCTACTACGCATTTCTCGATATCAACCCGCTTCAGTGGGGACATACACTTGTGATCCCGAAGCAGGAGACTGACTATATATTCGATCTTGACGACGACACTCTCGCCGGACTCCAGGTGTTTGCAAAGAGAGTGGCAAAAGCCATCAAGGCTGCCATTCCGTGCAAGAAAGTTGGCCAGGCTGTCCTCGGGCTTGAAGTGCCGCACGCACACATCCATCTTGTGCCTCTCACTTCCGAAGGAGATATGGATTTCAAAAAGAAAATAGAGAATCCAAATCCGGCTGAAATGGCACACATTGCTGCCGCAATCGCAGAAAAATTCGAATAATAAGACTTTAATTATCTTACAATTGAAGACCGGCCTAATCCATAGGCCGGTCTTTTGCGTTATAAGATATAGATAAACTATATGAAAAACTCAAAACCATGGAAATACTCAACTTCATAAAGATCTATGAGAAAAGCTTCGCCGAAAACTGGGATCTGCCCGCTTTGACCGACTACACTAAAGGAGAAACCATCACATACGGCCAGTTAGCCTACAACATAGGACTCGCCCACACATTCTATAAAGCTATCGGCATAAAGCCGGGCGATAAAATTGCCCTGTGCGGCAAAGACTGCTCCGACTGGGTGCAAATATATATGGGAGTCGTCACCTACGGCGCCGTTGTGGTGCCTATTCTTTCGGAGTTCAATCCGATCGATATTGGGCATATCGTGACGCATAGCGGTGCTTCAATACTAATAGTGCAGGAATCCATCTGGGAGCATATGGACCCTGATTCTCTCACCAAGGTGAAGGCTGTCTTCTCATTGAAGGGGCATGAAGTGCTCTTCGAGGCTGAAGGGGCTGAGATAAAGCGACATTTCAGGCTAACGAGACGCCGTTTCAACCGTGCCCACCCCAACGGGTTTGGTCCCTCTGAACTTAAATATATCGACCGCGACAATTCAGAGCTCGCGGAAATAAACTATACTTCAGGCACTACAGGATTTTCCAAGGGAGTGATGCTGACAGGAGAGAATCTTGCCGGCAACGTATGTTTTGGCATCTACAGCAAGCTCCATTTCCGTTCGAGCAGGGCACTCAATTTCTTGCCACTTGCTCATGCATATGCCTGTGCTTTCGATATGCTTACCCCTCTTGCCGTGGGCAGCCATATCACGATTCTCGACAAGACCCCCTCTCCCCGCATTTTGCTCAAGGCTCTTGGAGAAGTGAAGCCAAACCTCATTATCTGCGTGCCGTTGATCCTTGAGAAAATCTACAAGACCCAGATACTCCCCATGATTTCCAAAGGCCCGATCAGATGGACTCTCGCGGTGCCGCTGCTCGACAATCTTGTCTATTCCAAGATTCGTCGCAAACTGATCGAGGCATTCGGCGGAGAATTTGAGGAAGTGATCGTCGGTGGAGCTGCCCTCAATCATGAAGTGGAGGATTTTCTCTACAAGATCAAATTTCCTTTCACTGTGGGCTACGGCATGACAGAGTGCGGACCACTCATTTCCTACACACCGTGGCGTGAGTTTATCCCCGGAAGTGCGGGACGCACACTCCCCACTATGGAGACTGCCGTGATGAGTGAAGATCCTGAGAATATTCCCGGGGAAGTCTGCGTAAAGGGTGTCAATGTCATGAAGGGCTACTATCGCAATAAAGAGGCTACGGAAGCGGTTCTCGACAGCAAGGGATGGCTTAAGACCGGCGATATGGGCACTCGTACGCCCGACGGCACACTCTTCCTGCGCGGACGCAATAAGACGATGCTGCTGTCAGCCAGTGGCCAGAACATATATCCTGAGGAGATTGAGGCAAAGCTCAACAATATGCCCTTCGTGGCAGAGTCGCTTGTCGTGGAGCGCGATGGCAAGCTTGTGGCTCTCGTCTATCCTGACTATCCGGCTCTCGACAAGTTCGACCTTACGAGTGCCGACATGGGTGAGAAGATGGAAGAAACAAGAAAGGAGCTCAACCGTCTGGTGGCTCCTTACGAACAGATCTCAAAGATCCAGTTGATTCCAAATGAATTCGAGAAGACTCCGAAACGCTCCATAAAGCGCTTCTTATACTCCTAATCGCGACGGAAGATGTCGCGGGTATAGACCTTGTCGGCTACGTCATCGAGCACTGCGTCATAGCGGTTGGCAATGATGGCTTGCGACATCTGCTTGAACTTGTTGATATCATTTACGACGGTGCTTCCGAAGAAGGAGGTGCCGTCTTCAAGTGTTGGCTCGTAGATCACTACCTGTGCCCCCTTGGCCTTGATGCGCTTCATGACACCCTGTATGCTCGACTGCCTGAAGTTGTCGGAATTCGACTTCATTGTCAGTCGGTAAACTCCGATGGTGGGGGCTACGGGCTGCACATTTTCCCCTTTCCGTTTTCCGTATAGGTGTTGGTAATGGTTGTTTGAGGTGTAATCATACCAGCCGGCAAGTCGAAGCACCTGGTCTGCGATGAAATCCTTTCGTGTGCGGTTACTCTCCACGATGGCCGACATCATGTTTTGAGGCACTTCCGCATAGTTGGCAAGCAGCTGCTTTGTATCCTTCGGTAGGCAGTATCCGCCATATCCGAAAGAAGGATTATTGTAGTGGGAGCCGATACGCGGGTCAAGTCCGACACCTTCAATTATGGCTTTCGAGTCAAGCCCCTTCACTTCGGCATAGGTGTCGAGTTCATTGAAATAGCTCACTCGCAAGGCAAGATAAGTATTGGCAAAGAGTTTCACGGCCTCTGCTTCCTTCATTCCCATATAAAGCACCGGGATATCTTTCTTTATTGCCCCCTGCTCCAAGAGAGCCACGAAAGTATGCGCGGCTTCGTCCAGTGCTTTGATGTCGGCCACCTTGAGAATGGCATCATTCTCATGCGCATAGCGTTTGTCTTCAATTATCTTCGGCACTCCGGCTATGATTCGTGAAGGATAAAGATTGTCGTAAAGTGCCTTTGACTCTCTCAGGAATTCAGGGAAGAACATCAGTGAGAACTTCTTGACTCCCGCGTTGGCATATTTCTGATAGAGAGTGCGGCAATATCCCACAGGAATAGTAGATTTTATCACCATCACGGCATCGGGATTGACCGAGAGCACAAGGTCTATTACGTCTTCAATGCAGTGTGTGTCGAAAAAGTTGGTGACAGGGTCGTAGTTTGTAGGGGCTGCAATCACTACAAAATCGGCGTTTTTGTAAGCCGATGCGCCGTCAAGGGTTGCTGTCAGGTCAAGATCCTTCTCTGCAAGGTATTTCTCGATATATTCATCCTGGATGGGTGATATGCCCTTGTTGATCAGATCTACCTTTTCCGGGATTACGTCGACAGCCGTCACATGATTGTGCTGGGCAAGAAGAGTAGCGAGCGACAATCCCACATACCCCGTCCCGGCAACAGCTATATTATATTTCTTCATATCCGTTATTTACTAAGAAACCATTTATATAACGGCAAAAACCAAAAAAAATTGATTTTTATGTATTTTTTTTGAAATTTTCATCTAAATAATTTGTAGATTCAAAAAAAAGCATTAACTTTGCAAGTGTGTTTTTCATAGTATTAAATTAAGATTAAGGTTTCGGTCTAATTCTTTGTGAAAAGAGTTAGATCTTTTTTTTATACCCCTCTCCCGGCAACACCACAATCATACAGAAATGAAAGAAAATATCACGGGAATAGTATTGGGAACTGTCAAGCACAGCGACCGCCACAACGTCACGAGCATCTATACTCGCGAGCGTGGCAGAATTGCGGTTCTTGCGCCTGCAGGCACGTCAAAGAAAAGCAAGCTTACATCTTCTCGCCTCTTGCCCATGAGTGTCATTGAGGCGCAAGCCAACATAATGCCTACAAGGGAAATCAACACCCTGAGTGCCATCCTCCCCGTCAAAGTATGGCGCACCCTATATTACGAGCCGATTAAATCGACTATAATACTGTTTCTGACTGAGTTTCTTACAAAGCTTCTGAGGGATGCCCAACCCGAACCCCTCCTGTGGGACTTTATAGCAAATTCCATAAGTGTGCTTGATGCCACTGCCAATCGCATGGAAGCCGCCAACTTTCACATCACCTTCTTGGTCAGCATGAGCTATATGATGGGCATACAGCCTAATTTAGACGGTTATCAGGAGGGAATGGAATTCGACATGAAATCAGGCAACATGGTCTATCCCTTCAACGTCATGACGTCCAAGGGCATAAGGATAGATGCTGCGCGATCAGCCTTCCTTCCCATACTGTCACGAATAAACTATGCCAATTCCCGATATTTCCGTTTCTCCGGCAAAGAAAGGACCGAACTCCTAGAAAACATCCTGAAATATTACGGCCTTCACTTCCCCGGCTGCGACAACCTAAAATCCCTCGACGTCCTAAAAGAACTCTACACCTAATGGAAGGGAGGCTTCATCTATGGAAGGGAGGCTTCCCAGCCTCCCCACCAAAGCCCCAACAAAGTCTTAAGTCTTCAGTCTTAAGTCTTAAGATAGCGGACAAGCCGCTTAAAGAAATTGCAGTAGAATTTTAGGCGCTTCGCGCCATCCTCATGCTATGGAAGGGAGGCTTCCCAGCCTCCCCACAAAAGCACGAATACTGAAGACTGAAAACTGAAGACTAAAGTCCCCTTTGCGCCTTTGCGTGATAAACACCCAAGCGGCCTGTCCGCAATCTTAAAACTGAAAACTGAAAACGGAAAACGGAAAACGGAAAACGGAAAACGGAAAACGGAAAACAAAAAAAGAATAATTGTCATCACGACAACTATCCTTTAACCTTAAATCTAATACCATGAAAAACACGATGCAAAGATAATACATCAAAATGCATTTGTCAAGTTTTTCTACTAAAAATTTTCCACCATTAAACTTAATTAACTTTGTCTTAGCCCATTAGTTAACAATTCATAATGAAATATCAGCGCAGCAGAAGCATTGCATCTCCATAAGCACCAAACATATAACCCTCTTTCACGGCAATATCATATGCCTTCATCACGAGATCATACCCCCCGAAAGCTGCCACCATCATCAGAAGAGTACTGTATGGAAGATGGAAATTCGATACCATTGAATCGCAGACTGTAAAATCATAGGGCGGGAATACAAACTTATTGGTCCATCCCTCAAACGGCATCAAATGCCCGTTCATACATTCGGCAGTCACCAGAGCCCGCATTGTAGATGTGCCCACCGCACATACACGCGACCCCCTGTCTTTAGCAGCATTCACCATCTCCACTACTTCCTCCTCCACAAACATCTCCTCTGAATCCATACGATGCTTCGTAAGGTCTTCCACGTCAATGTCACGGAAATTTCCACGTCCGCAATGCAGGGTAATGAATCCTCGCTCCACCCCCTTTATCTCAAGCCTCTTCATAAGCTCGCGGCTGAAATGCAGGCCGGCTGCCGGTGCCATCACAGCACCCTCCTTTGTAGCGAAGATATTCTGATATCTGTCTACGTCATCCGGTTCGGCATCGCGAGTGATGTAATCGGGAAGAGGAGTGTCTCCAAGGGCATAGAGAGCCGCCTTGAACTCATCGTGCGGCCCGTCATAGAGGAAACGCAGCGTACGCCCGCGAGAGGTGGTATTGTCGATCACCTCCGCCACCATTGAATCGTCTTCACCGAAATAAAGCTTGTTGCCGATCCTGATCTTACGTGCCGGTTCCACCAGTACATCCCAGTATTTGTTTGCCTCGTTGAGTTCCCTGAGCAAGAAAACCTCTATTTTGGCATTTGTCTTCTCCTTGTTTCCGAAAAGTCGTGCAGGGAACACGCGGGTATCATTGAAGACCATCACGTCCTGGTCCTCAAAAAAGTTGATAATTTCCTTAAAGACACAATGTTTGATGCTGCCGTCGCGTACATCCACCACCATCAGGCGGCACTCGTCTCTGTTTTCCGATGGATACATTGCAATCTGTGCATCGGGGAGTTTGAATTTGAATTGTGAGAGTTTCATTATAGCAGTATTCTATTGTCAGATTATTATCTCATTCAGAGATCTCTTATAGATCAGAGATTCCGGAGTCATCAGAGACCAAATTAAATCTTAAATCTTAAATCTTAAATCTCAAATCTTAAATCTTATAACTCAAAACTTAAAACTTAAATCTAAAATCTTAAAACTTAAATCTTATAACTTAAATCTTAAATCTCAAAACTTAACTCTTCAACTGAAAATCAGCCGGAAAGGTCAGTTCGCAGTTCTCTATCTTCTCCACAGCTTGGTCTACGGTCCAGCAACCGGCAAGCTTAATGCATCCCACCCTCGTGCGGCATAGAGCAGTCAGATGAGCACCGGAGCCGAGAGCCACACCGATATCTCTTGTCAGGGCACGTATATATGTCCCCTTGGAGCAAACAATCCTGAGCTTGAGTTCAGGAAGAGTGGAGGGAAGCATCTCCAGCTCCTCTATCACGAGAGGCTTTGCCTTTAAATCCACTTCCTTCCCCTTACGCGCATATTTATACGCACGCTTCCCGTCGATTTTCACAGCGCTATAGATCGGGGGCACCTGCATGATATGGCCCGTGAAGCGCGGAAGCACATCCTTCACCATCTCCTCAGTGATGTGCTCATAAGGGTATGTGGCATCGATCTCTGTCTCAAGGTCAAAGCTTGGCGTTGTGGCACCCAATCGGATAGTGGCGATATATTCCTTCGTGCCGTTTTGCAGCCGCTCGATGTCGCGTGTGGAGCGCCCCGTGCAGATTATCAATACTCCGGTAGCGAGAGGGTCGAGCGTACCGGCATGTCCAACTTTGAATTTCTTTACGTTAAGACGCCGCTGTATGGCGCCCCTCACTCGCTTGACTGCATCAAACGAAGTCCAACCTAACGGTTTGTCGATTCCAATGATCTCTCCAGAAATGAAATCCATAAGCACATCAGTTTACCAAACAAGGCATAATATTGCAACCACTACGCAGTAAACGGCAAACCATACCAGTTTCCCTTTCTTCACAAGATTGAGCATCCACTTGCATGCTGCGCATCCCACCAGGAATGCCGATATGAAGCCAATGGCAAGGCAAGTATTTGATACGGGGGTCTGCCCGGCAGCCTCTCCTGCCAGAATATCCTTTACGCTGAGCAGGGCCTCTCCCAAAATGGGTATTATCACCATGAGGAATGAGAATGACGCCACCTTGTCGCGCTTGTCGCCGATTAAGATACCGGTAGCTATCGTGGTGCCGCTTCGGCTTAGGCCCGGAAGCACTGCCACCGCCTGAGCCACTCCAATGGTCAGTGCATCGGCAAAAGTGATGTCACGGCCACGGTTGGCACCTATCATTTTGCCGCTCATCAGCCTGTCGCTGAAATGGGCAAAGGTGAGCAGGCAGGCTGTAGCCAGCAAGCAAATGCCCACTATTGTAAGATTGCCGGTGAAAACGCTCTCTACAAGATCCTTGAAGCAAAATCCCACTATTGCGATAGGGATGCAGCTGATCAGAATCTTGATCACATACCAGAAATTGTCGTCCTTGCTGAAAGTGAAGAAACTCTTGCAGAGGTCGCGGAAAAGTGGCCAAAGCACTACTATCGTGCTGCATACAGTAGCAGCATGGAGAATCACGTCAAACTGCAAGGCATCGTCGCCTTGAAGCTTAAGTCCGAGAATTTCGCGGAAGATCACCAGGTGTCCGCTTGATGAAATCGGGAGATATTCGGCAAGTCCCTGGACAATACCGAGGATAAGGGCGTCTAACCAATCCATGTCATGTATTTTAGAATTGAGAATTGATCGTTACTTTGAGGGCTTGATGAGGATAGCAAAAGCCATCAGCACGAAACCCAGGAATGTCACTGCCGGACCGATTACGATGCGGCGCGTCGAGAATATATCGGGGTTGAATCCGCCGTCGACCGAACTTCCCGGCCCTGACATCAGACAGAACCCGATCACAATCAGGGCTACGCATATTGCCATGGCTATATAATTGTTGCGGCCAAAAGCTTTCTGGCTCTCATCTTCCTTCTTGATACCCCCCGGCTGAGGGGCAGGCTTATTTATTTTCATCAGTAGTTATTTATTTAAAGAGTTCTTCATAATCTTGACGGAGATGGCGGGTAGTGGCAACAAGAGCTGCAACCGCACATATCAATCCTCCGCCTACAATCAGGCATACATCGACAAAGCACATCCACTTCCAATCAATCAAAGAAGTCAACTGCTCAAAACCTATGCTTTCACACGTAGCAAGGAATCCCGACAGCAACGCAGCCGCTATCAGTCCCGACAAGGCACCCACCACCGCATTCGCAAGGATAAACGGACGGCGAATGAACCCGTTGGTAGCGCCTACGAGCTGCATGGTATGTATTGTGAATCGTTTGGAATAAATGGATAGTCTGACTGTATTGCTGATGAGCACAAATGAAATCACCAGCATGATCGCTGCCAGTATAGTGAATCCGAGCGTAAGGCGACGGATATTGGCATTCATGGCTTCAATAAGATGGCTGTCGGGAGTCCCCACCTCAGCCACTCCGGCTACAGCAGAGACACTTTTCTTAATACCCTCAATTCCTTTCACCGTAGAATATTCGGCAGCCACCGTAAAGGCAATTTCCGGCGACAGCGGATTGACACCGAACACATGCTCCAGATCCTCCCCCGTCGCATCCTTCCAGTTGGCAAGGGCATCCTGGCGCGAAATGAATGTCACATTATTGGCAAAAGAAGTATTTTCTATACCGTCGCAAATGGCTTTTGCGCGCTCATCGGAAATATTGTCATCAAGCACCACGCTGATCTCGATCTTCTCCATCATACGTCGGGATTCCGACGTCGCCGCAATCCAAATCATGGCGATCAGGCCCAATGTCAGCAATGCAAGGGTCACACTCACGCCGGTAGTGGTATGAGCTGCCCAATTAGATATCTTTACCTCTTTTTGTGGTTTCATCCTTCAGATTTATCTGCATTGTCCGGCCCGCGGACTGAAACGGATGCAAAGATAATACATTTTTAGGCTAAAGTCAAGTAAAATATAGGAAAAAGTTGTAAATGAGATAAAAAACCGCCTATGGAAGTCTTCAGTCTTAAGTCTTAAGTCTTAAGTCTTCAGTCTTAAGTCTTGAGTCTTCAGTCTTAAGATAGCGGACAAGCCGCTTGGGAGTTTTTCGCACTTTGTCCCTCTGCGCAATAAAGACCCCCGGCAGCAAGCTATGGAAGGGAGGCTTCCCAGCCTCCCCACCGAAGCCTGAAGCCCTTATGCCTCCATTCCATAGCATGAGGATGGCGCAAAGCGCAAGAGTTTCTGCGCCCTTCCGCCAGTTCCCACTGTCTTAGCCTGAAAAAAGTTGACTCATAACCATGTATTATGAGATCAAAATATC
>CAYNEZ010000020.1:0-27410 GCA_964396365.1 uncultured Sangeribacter sp.
TATTAAAATACTTTGAAAAATTCTTATTATTGAGTAAATTTGCGTTATGAAACGAAAAATTTCACGCCTTATAACACTTTTCACGATTGCCATAATTGGCATAACGTTGCCTTCCTGCCGCTCTTCTAAAAAGGGTGACAGCACTTTCTATGAGTCAAAACATGAACATTTAAAGACAAGTAAGGAAAAAAATGCCATACACTCCATTGGAGATTCCAAAATCGGGAAACAGATAGTAAAGGAAGCTAATGGATGGCTTGGGACGCCTTATGGCTATGGGAAAGCCGAGAAAGGAGTTGCGTGTGATTGTTCAGGGATGGTCATGAGTGTCTATTTAAAAGTTACCGGAATAAAACTTCCAAGAAATAGCGCCCAGCAACAAGACTTTTGCAAGAAACTAAAGAAAAAAGACGTTAAGATAGGAGACCTATGCTTTTTCGCTACAGGAAAAGATGCGGATAAAGTTTCGCATGTAGGCATCATGATCGATGACAACAACTTCATCCATGCCTCTACATCAAAAGGGGTAGTGGTCTCTGATATCACCCAACCCTATTATGTGAAGACATTCAAGGGATTTGGACGAGTGCCGGATTAACGATCAACGATTAATGATCAACGATTAATGAAAAACGATAAACATTCAAAATTAAAGATATGCCACAATTTACGCACCTTCATGTGCATTCACAATATAGTCTTCTCGATGGAAAAGCTTCGATACAGGAACTTGTAGACCGTTCCATAGAGCTTGGTATGAAAGGCATAGCCCTCACCGACCATGGCAATATGTTCGGAGTCAAGGAAATGTGGAACTACGTCAAGAAGAAGAATTCCGGCCTTCCGGAGGATCAGCAATTCAAACTCATCATAGGCTGCGAGATGTATGTAGCCAAAGACAGGCTTACCGACAGGCGTGATAAAAGCGACAGGGGTTACCATCTTATAGTGCTTGCAAAGAATCTCAAAGGGTATAAAAATCTCATCAAGCTTGTGAGCAAGTCATGGACAGACGGTATGTATTTCAAACCTCGAACAGATAGGGTAGAGCTTGAGGCACACAAAGAGGGACTCATCATATGCAGTGCATGTCTCGGAGGGGAAGTGCCGCAATTTATCCTGAATGATGACCTGAAGGCTGCTGAGGAAAGAATACTCTGGTATAAGAATACATTTGGAGACGATTACTATCTCGAACTTCAGAGACATGAGACATTCAAGGAAAACTCAAACCGAGATGTCTATCCTGAGCAATGTAAAGTCAACGAAGTGCTTGTTTCACTTGCAAAGAAACATGGCATTAAGCTTGTGGCGACAAATGATGTGCATTTCACATATGAAGATGATGCCGAGGCTCATGACCGCCTTATATGTGTGTCAATGCAGAAGACCTTTAATGAGGCGCGATTGCATTACACCAAGCAGGAATGGCTGAAATCTCCTGATGAGATGCATAAAATCTTCAGTGATATTCCGGAGGCCCTTGAAAATACAATGGAAGTACTCGACAAGGTCGAACCGTATTCCATTGATCACTCCCCGATCATGCCATTTTTCGAGATTCCGGCAGAGTTCGGAACAGAGGAAGAATATCGCCAAAGAATCACGGAGGAGGAACTATATGATGAATTCACTCAAGATGAGAATGGCAATGTAGTGTTGTCGCGAGAGGAGGGAGAGAAGAAGATAGCCCGCCTTGGAGGTTACGACAAGCTTTACCGAATAAAGTTTGAGGCTGACTATCTCAATAAGCTCACCATGGAAGGTGCAAGAAAGATTTATGGAGATCCATTGCCTGAGGAAGTGGCAGAACGTCTGAACTTCGAGCTTTATATTATGAAGACGATGGGTTTCCCTGGATACTTCCTGATAGTGCAAGACTTCATCAATACAGGCCGAAACAAACTCGGTGTCAGTATCGGTCCCGGACGTGGATCAGCTGCGGGATCGGCAGCAGCCTACTGTCTTGGTATCACAAGGGTTGACCCAATCAAGTATGACCTGCTGTTTGAGAGATTCCTTAATCCTGACCGTATCTCACTCCCTGATATTGATGTCGACTTCGATGATGACGGACGCTATGAAGTGCTGAAATATGTCACTGAGAAATATGGCGCAGAAAAGGTGGCACACATAATTACGTTCCAGACGATGGCAACCAAGAGTGCGATTGCCGATGTGGCACGCGTGCTTGAAGTGTCGGTAGCTGAATCGAACCGTCTTAAAAAACTGGTGCCTGACCGACTTCCGGAAGTCAATGGCAAAGCTCCCAAGATCAATCTCAAGAATGTCTTGAAATATAATAAGGATTTTGAGCAGGAAACTCATAATCCGGACCCCAAGATCAGGGACACCATCAAATACGCTACGCAGCTTGAAGGGAATATTCGCGGCACAGGCATACATGCCTGTGGAGTCATCATTTGCCGTGACGAGATATCTGACTGGGTGCCCGTTTCAATAGCCACGGATGCAGATGGCACGAAGCAGATGACAACACAATATGAAGGAAGCATCATCGAGGATACCGGCCTCATCAAGATGGACTTCCTTGGCTTGAAAACCCTTTCCATAATCAAGGAAACGCTTGCCAACATCAAGGCTTCAAAGGGAATTGATCTCGACATAGAAAGCATACCACTGGACGATCCCGCTACATTCAAGCTTTATTGTGATGGGCGGACCACGTCGACTTTCCAGTTTGAATCGGCTGGAATGCGCACCTACCTAAGGCAGCTTCAGCCTTCAAAGTTTGAAGACTTGATTGCGATGAATGCCCTTTATCGTCCGGGTCCTATGGACTATATCCCATCGTTTATAGCCAGAAAGCATGGACAGGAACCCATTGAATATGATATCCCCATCATGGAGAAGTATCTCAAGGAAACCTATGGGGTCACTGTCTATCAAGAACAGGTCATGCTCTTATCTCGCCTGCTTGCCAACTTCACCCGAGGCGAGAGCGACATGCTCCGAAAGGCTATGGGAAAGAAGCAGATCGACAAGATGCAAAAGCTTAAGGTGAAGTTTATGGCTGAGGGTCAGAAAAACGGGCATAAGGCTGAAGTGCTTGAGAAAATCTGGGCTGACTGGGAGAAGTTTGCGTCATATGCTTTCAATAAGAGCCATGCGACATGCTATAGTTGGGTTGCTTATCAGACGGGCTATCTGAAGGCGAATTATCCTGCAGAGTATATGGCAGGTGTGCTTAGCCGTAACCTTGGAGCTGCCGATAAACTGAAGGTCATCATAGATGAGTGTATGCATATGGGTCTTAAAGTAATGGGACCGGATGTCAATGAGTCTGTTGAAAAATTCGGTGTATCTAAAGATGGAGTAATCCGCTTTGGATTAGGTGCGATAAAAGGAGTAGGGCAGAATGCTGTCAGCACCATCATCTCAGAAAGAGAAAAAGGTGGTCCGTATAAGGATATCTATGACTTTGTGGAGAGAGTTAACCTTACGGGATGTAACCGGGCAGCTATTGAATCGCTTGCTCTTGCCGGAGCATTTGATAGTTTTGGAATCGAGAGGGAGATGATGCTTCATCCGATGTTTGACACTACGTATGCGGATATGCTTGTGAAATATGGTCAGAATTTCCAGAATGACAAGAATTCACTTCAACTTTCTCTTTTTGGAGACTTCGAGACAATAGAAACAAATCGTCCTCCTTATCCTGATTTTGAACCCTGGAGCCGACTCCGTATCCTTGAGGAGGAGAAAAAACTTGTGCTTACATATATAAGTGCACATCCTCTTGACGACTATTACATGGAACTTACATATGGCTGCAATGCCAACTGCGGGAATCTTGAAGATAAGATGGAGCCAGGGGCTGTGTTGACTTTGGGAGGAATGGTGACAGATGCAATGACTAAAACCACCAAAAGGGGACAGCCATATGGACGAGTCACAGTGGAAGATTTCAACGGCAAGCATGATTTTGTCTTCTTCGGAAGGGATTATGATTCCATATTCCAGCGTTTTAAAGTTGGACAACCGGTATTCATTAAGGGTCAGGTGCAGAGCAAAATGTTTAATCCTGCAGAATTTGAATTAAAGGTGACAGAGGTTTCATCACTCGACGGAATAAGAGGAAGCATTGCAAACACGTTGATGATATTTTTAGACAGAAATGTAGTGGATAATGAGCTCTTCGACTATCTCGGGACTTTAGAACCCAAACATGAAGACAGAAGTGGCGATCTTTATCTTAATCTCTATGACAAAGAGCGTCAGCAGAGCATAAAGATCCACAGTCGGAAACGAATTCCTCTTGACAGATCAGTACTTAATAGTCTGGACACGATGTCGGTGAGATACAAGGTCATGACAGAACAAGCGTAGTTCAACCAATAAACTTCAATGTCAGATTATAAACCATATGCAAGATAATGATGTTATACTGACAAAACATTAAATTTTAAATACTATGGAAAAAGATATAAAAAAAGAAGTGGAAGAAGCTACAAAAAGCTTGAATCAGGATGCTCCATTTGCAGATGTTAATGCTGCAGCCGCAGATATGCCTGAGGAAGTGGTCAAAGATCTTTAAGAAATTGAAAAACAGTTAATAAAAAGGGGATGAACTCAAGTTCATCCCCTTTTCTACAACAATCATATTTAGAGAATTGCCTGAATTTTGGCTTCAAGATCAGCGAGCTTTACAAGACCAACAGAGCGTTCTTTCATCTCTCCATCCTTGAAGAAAAGGACGGTCGGGATGTTGCGAACACGGTTTTCGCTTGCTATTTCATCGTTGTCGTCGATATTCAGTTTGCCTACTGTCACTTGATCGCCATATTTTTCGGCGAGTTCCTCTACTATGGGGCCGAGCTTGATGCAAGGGCCGCACCAGGTAGCCCAAAAGTCGATAACTACTGGCTTACCGCTTTCAATTGCTTCGCGAGCGGTCTGGTCATTGAATTCCAACATGATATTTTTTACTTATTAGTTATATTGAAAGTGTATACTGCAAATGTCTTAGCACCAATAGTGGTGAAATAGTTATTGCCGGAAGCATCTATAGAAACGCTTTTCGGAGTGATAAGTGCCGGATTTTCAAGGCTGTTTTCAGCTGTCTCCACGTCTGAATGCAAAGTCACTGCTGTTCCGCCGTTTAGGGCAGCTTTTTTCATTCCGTCGAAAGTGAGATTGAGCTCTTGAGGCTGATCCGATACGTTTGCTACCTTCACTATGTAGGTATTGTTTTCCTTATCCACAACCGCACTTGCAAAGAGTCCGTTCTGGTCGGGATCTCCAGCAACCGTTTTCCCGTTCATCGTAAGAGGAAGCACATAGTCGCCCTTGTTAGTGCCATAAAGCTGCTGCACATAGTAGCTGCAAGTGGGGAAGCTCTCAAGGTTGTCAAACCAAATCATGTCCGGTCGCCATTGCCATCCTTCTACGTGAGCGAAGAGGGGAGCATATGTTGCCATATGCACCACGTCGGCATTGCGCTCAAGTCCCGTCATGAAAGCAGCCTCAAGTAGGGCAGCGTTGAAATGATTGTATTTCTTTCCCTTTCCATGGCATGCATATTCGCCGGCGAACACTTTCGGACCTTTGCGGTCATAGTTATCATAACGACGGCCCTGCTCAAGGAACCATTTTTCCGGGCGATAGAAATGCTCGTCAACGAGGTCTGCTTTCAAGCGGCGCATTTCAGGCCACAAGTAGTCGAACTTATCTCCTTCTGAGTCAGGACCGGATGATCCAATTATCTTGATTTCAGGGTGCTGTTTGCGCATAACATCAAGGAATTTCTGAAGGCGTTCAGGATATTCCGGACCCCATTGTTCGTTGCCTATACCTATATATTTGAGGTTGAAGGGTTCAGGATGTCCCATCTCAGCGCGTAGCTTTCCCCATTCCGTGTCGGTAGAACCATTGGCAAATTCCACAAGATCGAGAGCATCGTCGATAAACTGTTGCAGCGCATCGCCTTCAGCATGAGCATGCGGGTCGTTGTTTTGATATTGGCAAACGAGGCCCACGTTCAGAATAGGAAGAGGTTCACTACCTATTTCTTCACTTAAAAGGAAATAATCATAGAATCCGAGACCATAGCTTTGGAAATAGTCGGGATAGAAGCGGTTGGTGAATGTATAATGCCAGCGGTTTTCATTGAGCGGACGGTTTTCAACCGGACCAACAGTGTTCTTCCACTGATAGCGTGTATCCATATCAGTTCCTTCCACGATGCATCCGCCGGGGAAACGGAATACGCCCGGTTTGAGGTCTGCGAGTTTCTGAGCAAGGTCTTTGCGCATACCGTTTTCGTGCCCCATCCAAGTATCAACCGGGAAAAGGGAGACGTGCTCAAGGTCGACTCCTGATTTTGGAGTTGTCAGGAATATTCTGAGGTGTGCTTTTGCTTCTGTTTTCGAGGGCTTAAGCACTACTGTATATTTCTTCCATTCCTTTCCGGTGATTTCTACATCTTGCTTGGCAATTGCCTGGCGATCATCCATCGTGTCAGGATCAGTGATTTCAACGCGGATTTTTGATTTTTCGCCGTCAACGGTACGTGCCCAAACCGAGAAACGATATTCCTTATCTTTTTCCACACCGATGCCGAAGAAACCTTCGTTTTCTATTCCGGTATGCTTATGTCCGTGTCCGGGGTCTCCGAGGCGCACGTAGTGAGGATTTCGTTCGAAAGGTCCATCGTCTTTTACCTGAACGTTACCAAATATGTTCCATCCCATAAAAGTCTGTGGAAATTCGAAGGAACGGTTTTTGATAAGTTCTGCATATAGTCCGCCATCAGCTCCGAAGTTGATGTCTTCGAAGAAAATGCCATACATTGTAGGCTGTATGGGCGCACCCGGTTTGTTTGTCTTGATGACAAAATCGTTGACAGCTGCTCCAGAAGAGAGTGCAGCCATCAAGGCAAGTGTCGAAAGTAGAGATTTACGGTTCTTCATGTCTGTCGGTTTAATTCAGTTGCAAAGATAATCTATATTTCCGACATTACCAAATTTTCAAATGCTTTCAGAGATGCCTTAAAAATTTTTTTGACTTTGAAGATATATCTTTATTATGACATTCAAATTTGTAACATTAGAGGATTAGAAATTGTCGCATTGAATTTTGTAAAGGAGGTATTGTCGCATTTTGAAAATGAAATTGTCGCATAGAAAATGGAGAGTAATTGGAAAGAAGATATTAACTTTGTATAAATTTTTCTTGAATTATTGCCAGAATAATATTTATTTGAAAAATGGTAAAAATAAACAAAACTTTCAACAGGACATTTGTGTTGAGTGCTCTCTGCGGCTCAATGATGCTCATGGGTTGCCATAACAATGATAACGATACTCCAGACGACAACTCTGACAAACCATTGTCGCAATATAATACTCCGGTTGCCAATCCATGGCTTGCCAGCAGCATATATAGCATTACTCATTTCAACTCTGCGCAGACAGATGCTTTTCCGTATGCGGTCAAAGATGGAATTTATAATGTCAATCCTGATGATTGTGAGGCGAGTTGGAGCGGACCGGTCAACCTAATGACAATCGCTTCTACATCCGCCGACTATATGTGGGGAGTAGGAAGCGATAGGGTTTCATACATAAAGATCTCAAATGGAGAGTTCAAGAAAGTGGCAGAGGCTGCCATGCCTGGAACCACGATGCGGACAAAAGAAGATCTTGAGAAATTGACAGCCAATTACTCTTCGATCTCTGAACTTGAAACGGCAGTCAAGGAAGTTTTGGGCGCAATGCCACAGATGGCTATTGCAAATGGAAATTATGTGCTTTGCGACCGCGACAACAACATTTATGTAAATGCCGGAAGAATTATTGCAGTCTATAGTCTGGTTGACAAAAATGATCCATCAAAGGGTATCAAACTTAACGGACAGATAGATATGACTCCTCATATTTTTGGCTCATATACTATCATGGGAGTATCTATGAGTTATGACGGGTATCTGTTGGTGGCATCTCAACGTGGATTGGTGACTGTGGATCGGGCTTTGACTGGCGTAATCGATTCCTATCCGTTTGGTGATGACCAAATACTCACCAATTCCATTTCAAATGATGAAAATGGTGGGGTATATGTAGCGAGCAACAGCACCGTTTCCGGAGGGAAGGGAATCATTCGTAAGCTGATCTGCAAAAATGGAGTTATCTCAGACAAGGAATCTGATGGAGCCTGGAGTGCTACTTACGATGGAGGTCCTGAGGCTCCTGCCATCAAGCATGGATATGGAACAGGTTCTACTCCAACTTTAATGGGTTTTGGAAATGAGGAGGATAAACTTGTAGTCATTACAGACGGTGCGAAGCGAATGAAAATCGTCGCTTTCTGGCGTGATGAGATTCCTGCGGATGCAAAGGCGAAAGATTCGTCTAATCCGCGTCTTGCAGACGCGTTTGAGGTTTCTTGCGGTCTGCCATCCGGCACTGAATGGATTCAGTCGGAGCAATCGGTCGTAGCCGGCGGGTATGATGCTTTTGTGGTCAATAACATTGATGCTGCCACTGAAATAATCTCTGACAAAGTGGTAGGAGTCTTGGCAATTGGTCCGTTGACACCAGGTCCTAAGGGGGCAGAATGCGTAAGATGGAATGTCAAAGAAAACAAATGGGAAAGCAAATGGACACGTTCTGATGTAAGCTCCATCAGTATGATTCCTTCAGTCAGTGTGCCGTCAGAGATAGTGTTTGTCAATGGATACGACAATGACGGATGGGTTATCACAGGAATGGATTGGAAGACAGGTGAGACGCGTCAAAGAGTTTCCTTCGGCAAAAACAATCGAGGCAATGGCGCATACGCAGTGATCCAGTATCTTTCAGACGGAAGTCTTCTATTCAATTCAGTCGCAGGTCCATTCAGAGTGAAATTCTGACGTATGTCGCATTTCTGATAGAAATTGTCGCATATAAAATTTGGAAAATGGGGATATAACGTATTAACTTTGTAACTGAAAAAACTGAAATATAAAACAACATGTTTATGAACGAGAATAAAGTAAAGAAAACTTATGTAAAGCCGGAATGCGAAATAGTGAAGATGGAGTTAGAGAAGCCTATTCTTGATTCAAGTGCTCCAGATTTTGGAAATGGTGGAACATGGGGTTTTTAAAAATTATGAGTAAAATGAAGATAAAGACAATAGCAATTACCATTCCCATGGTGTTGACATTGTGGAGCTGCCAGTCTGATAGTCCACAAGAAAACCAATCGACTAAAAAAGTGCTTTCAGTGAAAGCATCGCTGCCTGATTCTGATGCGACTCGTGCCATAATAAAATATGGTAATTATAATGATTCATTAAGAGAGGAGTTATTATGGGTACAAGAGATTCAATATAAAGATCGTACTGAAGATGATTATATTAAGCTTTTTAATATTACAAGATTTTCAGAAACTCATTACGATAAAATAATAACTCCTTATTTGTATCTAACTGATATTTCAGGGAAAACCGCGACATTTGAATCTTTAACAAATTATTCCGGGTTCCCTGTCAAGAAAGGTGATATCTTGCTTGCAGTCCAAGGATTTGCCGATCCTGCCAATAAAGAAGATGTTGCCGAAGGTTCAACTAACGTAATTTCATATGAAGCTGCAAGTTCTCTTTATGATCAAAAGATAGTGAATGATCCGACCTCATATACAGCCCTTTCACACATGTATTTTATGCTCCACATGTATGACATAGTAAAAGTGGAAGAAGACGACGTGATTCCTGATTTGCATTTTAAACATTTTAATGCCATATTCAGGATTACTTTACAAAACCAAACAGGAAACCCTCTATTCATCGGACCTTCTGAAATGGTATTTACAGCATCTTCTCAAGAGAGAACTGCTTTTATATATGGATTTAACTATTTTTCTGTTGTGGGGAATGAGACTGATGGGTTTTACTTACAAGAAAACTTTAAAGTAACACCACCAAGACATCCTCTAAATCCTACTAAACCTGCAGAAACAACAGTGCTTTCACATAAGACCACACATAAGATAAATATTTCTGATAAAGATAGGATACCTCTGAATGACGGAGAAACTTATGAGTTTTATGCAGTCTTAACCCCAAGAATTGGAGAGAGAATTGGCAATACTGAAACAATTGATAAATTGACAATAGACGTGTTTAGTAATGGCGCAGAAAGTGGTTATTATGAATACTATGACACACCGGAAAAAGGAAAGCCCGATAGATATACAATTACCATTGACGATTTTAACAGGCCCATAGAACCGGGGAAAAGATATTGGTTTAATCTTACGGCAACAAATGAAGCAATTAAAGTTGATACCAAAGAATATGATGATAACGATAATGAAACAGGAACAATAACTCAATATGATGCGTACAAACTAATGTTTACTTCTGAATGGAACGCTTTGCACCCGAACACCAACAATAATGGTGGAAATACTTCGACTAATGAATAGTAAGCATAAGTAAAATTCTCACATCCATTATCATCATTCAATAGTGAATGAAAAGACTCCTCAACAGTGTATCAAGCTGCTGAGGAGTCTTTTCATATTTTCATTTTGAAATCTCCGCAATCAATGGTTTGTCAAGACGGCGAGTTTTTGTAGAGAAGTTGAGGCCAATCGTATAGATTCGTCGTTGATCTTTTAAGAATGGAAGTTCATAATGCTTGTTTTCAATCTGCTCCATTGCTGCATCTGAAGAGTTATTGAATTTGAGTTCAATAATGAAGATAAAATCGGAAGATTTCACGACAAGATCAATTCTTCCATCAGATGTATGGACTTCTGTTTCAGTTTCAACACCGATTAAAGAAAGCAATATGTAAAGGGCATTATGAAAATTGTTTTCATCCTCCATTTTCATCTCATAAGGTATCCCTGCTAAGAAAATATCGAGATCTTTTACAAATTGTTTCGGATCTCCATTATTTATGTCATTGATTATATCATTGACTACAGAATCTGCCGTACCACGACGTGTATTCACATAAAAAGGCAATAAGTCGCTGAAAAGAGATTCTTTTACTTCAAGATTTGGAATTCCAAGAGTGACAAAGTTGTTATTGAAGTTATAGTCTTTGATAGTAAGGTAGCCGGTTTGATAAAACAATGCTACCGGATTGAGGCTCTTAAGGTCAAGACCTTCCAGAGTTTTCATAGAGACCCTTGTAGATAAGATCCTCTCAATGTCCGCATCCACATTCTGGAGAGCCTCTGCTATTAGAGTGGCTTTCCCTGACCGTCCCCAATAATTTGAAATACTCGAATCAGCCATGGCATTTAGTAGCGACCAAGGATTATAGATATCGCTTCCTTCATCAGAAAATCTATATCCATCATAATTCTTTTTCAGCAACTGAAATGCATTTTCAAAGGAAATCTTTCTTTTTTTTGCAAGAGTTGAAATACCTTCCTGAAAATTATCGAGGAGTTCCTTTTCTGTTATTCCACATATTTCTGAGTAAGAATTTGTGAAGGTGATATCCCGGATATTATTGAGATCAGAAAATATGCTAAGTTTACTGAATCTGCTGACGCCAGTCAGAAAAACAAGTCGGATATGGGCAGCAGAACTCTTAAAATTAGAGTAAATAGAAGCAAGTTTTGATCTGTAATGTTCAAAGTTGTCGTCAATGTTGATATTCCCTACAAGAGGTTTGTCGTATTCGTCAACGAGTATTACCACTTGTTTTCCGGTTTTTTCATGGGCAGACTTTATAATCGTCTTAAACCTTTGAGAATAATCAGTATCTTTGACTTCAATTCCGTATTTCGATTCCCAGTCTCTGAACATATTATCGAGTACATCTTCGAGAAGTCCTTTTTCTTTATATCGATTGGTGTTGAGATCAAGGTGGAGGACTGGATATTCTTCCCAATTCCAGTCAGTAGAATCGATAAAAAGGCCTTTGAAGAGTTCTCTCTGGCCTTCAAAAAAATATCTTAATGTAGAAAGGAAAAGGCTTTTCCCAAAGCGTCTGGGACGGGCAAGGAAAAAATATTGACTGCCTTCATCCACTATAGTTTTGATAAAAGCAGTCTTATCTACATAAAGGCAATTGCGCAAACGTAAGGTTTTGAAATCTTGTTGCCCTATCGGATATCTAATCTTTTTCTCTTCCATAACCATATAAGTAGCTCACAAAAATTAAACGATATATGAAAACCAAGCAGCCTGAAAGATCTTGATATGATAACTGCGGCTAATCTTGGCCATCTTGGCATTGTCGTTCAGTCGCTTAGCTCGCTAAGCTCCTTCACTCCGCAGCCAACCTGCCTCAAGATTATCTCGCATTTATCATATTATTAATTTTTGCGAGCTACTTATTTCTTGCAAATATAGCCTTTTTCTTCTAATGATGCAAATTTTTATTATTGGATTATTAAAATTCTGGGAGATTTTTATTGTCATATGGCAAATTTTCATTAATTTTGTGGTTGACTCTTTATAATGTGATCATAAACATTGACAATAGATAATAACTGACCTGATATATGGCTGATAACAGAATCCTTCTTTCGGCAGAATGGCCTGAAGATCCCAAATTTGCAGACGGTATCCGCCGCGCTCCGGACCGTCACTATACCCTTACCCAAGAAAAGACTATCACAGCTCTCAAGAATGCTCTCCGCTATCTTCCGGAGGAGCTTCATGCTAAGGCTGCTCCCGAATTCCTTGAGGAACTGCGTACGAGGGGCAGAATATACGCTTACCGCTGGCGTCCACAAGGCGACTTGAAAGCTAAACCGGTGGATGAATACAAAGGGAAGTGTCTTGCCGGAAAGGCTTTCCAAGTGATGATCGACAACAATCTATGTTTCGACATAGCACTATATCCATATGAACTTGTTACATATGGCGAAACAGGACAGGTGTGCCAAAACTGGCTTCAATACTGCCTGATCAAAAAGTATCTTGAGAATCTTACAGAAGACCAAACGCTTGTAGTTGAATCCGGTCATCCTCTCGGTCTTTTCCCCTCACGTCCGGAAGCTCCACGCGTCATCATCACCAATGCAATGATGGTGGGTATGTTTGATAACCTCCACGATTGGCATGAGGCAATGCAGATGGGAGTTGCCAACTACGGGCAGATGACGGCTGGGGGCTGGATGTATATCGGTCCACAGGGAATCGTGCACGGCACATTCAATACCATCCTCAATGCCGGGCGTATGAAACTCGGAGTGCCACAAGATGGTGACCTTCGCGGACATCTTTTTGTAAGTTCCGGACTCGGAGGCATGAGTGGAGCTCAGCCGAAAGCAGCAGATATTGCCGGCGCAGTATCGATTGTTGCTGAAGTAGATGCTTCCCGAATTGCCACAAGAAAAAATCAGGGTTGGGTGCAGGTTGTCACTGATGATCTGGCTGAAGCTTTCAGTCTTGCGGAGGAAGCAATGTCAGAAAAGAAACCACTTTCCATTGCTTATCATGGCAATATTGTCGATTTGCTTGAATATGCTGTCAAAGAAAATAAAAAGATAGAACTTCTCAGCGACCAGACATCATGCCACGCTGTATATGAGGGTGGATATTGTCCTGTAGGACTCTCGTTTGAGGAGCGCACACGCCTTCTGCATGATAATCCTGAGGAATTCCGTCTGCTTGTAGATAAGACGCTCCATCGTCATTATGCTGCCATCAAGACACTTGTAGACCGCGGCACATATTTCTTCGACTATGGTAACTCCTTCATGAAGGCTATGTATGATGCGGGAGTCAAGGAACTTTCAAAGAACGGTGTGGATGAAAAGGATGGTTTCATTTGGCCTTCATATGTAGAGGATATCATGGGTCCGATGCTCTTTGACTATGGCTATGGTCCATTCCGTTGGGTTTGCCTAAGTGGAAAACATGAAGACCTTGTGAAAACAGACAAGGCAGCCATGGATTGCATTCCCAAGGATCGTCGTGGTCAAGATATGGACAACTGGGTTTGGATCAGAGATGCTGAAAAAAATGCTCTCGTAGTCGGAACCCAAGCACGTATCCTTTATCAGGATGCCATGGGGCGCCTTAAAATTGCCTTGAAGTTTAATGATATGGTCCGCAAGGGTGAGGTAGGTCCGATTATGCTTGGTCGTGACCACCATGACGTAAGCGGTACTGACTCTCCATTCCGCGAAACTTCCAATATAAAAGATGGTTCTAACGTGATGGCAGACATGGCAGTACAGTGCTTTGCAGGCAACTGTGCGCGTGGCATGAGTCTTGTGGCGCTGCATAACGGTGGTGGAGTAGGAATCGGTAAAGCTATCAACGGAGGTTTCGGTATGATATGCGACGGCTCTGACAGAGTGGATGAAATCCTTACCAAGGCAATGCTTTGGGACGTGATGGGAGGTGTGGCTCGACGCAGTTGGGCACGCAATGAAAACGCGATGGCAACAGTCAAAGAGTGGAACGACACCCAAGCTGAAAACGGCTTCATGATTACTGAGCCATTCATAGCCGACGAAGCTTATCTACGCTCCCTCCTCTAAAAAATAGTCCGACCAGTCAGACATGTCCGACGAGTCAGACATGTCTGACAAAAATTCAAAATTCTCAATTCTCAATTAAAAAAAAGATGTCAAATTTATATATAAAGCATGCCACTATTGTGACGCCCCTTGGAGTGGAAGCTGCCAAGGGAGAGGAAATGAAGCGTTTGAATGTGATAGAAGATGGTGCTATCCTTATCAAAGATGGAATAATCCGATATGTCGGCAATTCAAATCCCTTGCGCCAACTCTATTCCCTTTTCGGAAAAGGAGCTACTTTCAAAGAGATTGATGCCAAAGGAAAAGTCGTGCTTCCAGGTTTTGTAGATTCGCATACTCATATGGTGTTTGGCGGATTTCGTCCTGACGAATTCCGTATGCGCCTCGAAGGTGCTTCCTACATGAGCATAATGGAAAAGGGGGGAGGAATTCAAAGCACAGTAAATGCCACAAGAAAAGCAAGTGTGCCTGAACTTGTGGAGAATGCTGAATGGCTGATGGACCGTATGATAAGCATGGGAGTCACAACTGTAGAGGCTAAGAGCGGTTACGGTCTTGATTATGCTACTGAAGCCAAGATGCTTGCAGCCATTGGCAGACTTGCCTCAAAGAAGAAGATAGAAGTTGTGGCTACTTTCTTAGGGGCGCATGCAGTGCCTGAGGAATACAAAGGCAGAACTTCTGAATATGTAGACTTGATCATCAATGAAATGCTTCCGAAATTCAGGAAGGCAGCGAAATTCTGCGACATTTTTACTGAGAAAAATGTCTTTGAGATTGAAGATTCAAGAAAATTGATGAATGCAGCTAAGTCAATGGGATATAAGCTCAAATTCCACGCTGATGAGATTGTGCCTCTTGGCGGGGCTGAACTGGCTGCTGAGCTTGGAGCTGTCAGTGCTGATCACCTTCTTCATATCAGCGACCAAGGGATCAAGGCATTGGCTGAAAAAGGAACTGTTGCAACCTTACTGCCACTGACGGCTTTTGCCCTTAAGGAAAACTATGCTCCAGCTCGCAAGATGATCGACGGGGGATGTGCAGTGGCACTTGCCACTGACCTTAATCCGGGAAGCTGCTTCTCGGGGTCAATTCCTCTTACTATTGCACTTGCATGCATCTATATGAACATGACTATAGAGGAGACTATCACTGCCCTGACCCTCAATGGTGCGGCTGCTTGTGGACTCGCAGATAAGAAAGGTTCGTTGCAACCCGGCAAGGATGGCGACGTAGTGATACTTGACTTTGACAATATCAATATGCTTCCTTATTATGTGGGTATGAATTGCGTAAAGACTACAATAGCGAAAGGAAAAATACTTTTTGATTCCTAAACGATATGGAAAAAATGACAGAATATGCGATAGGAAGCTCGCTGCTTACCTACGACCTTATAGAGAAAATACTCAAAGACGGCGCAAAGTTGACTCTATCGGATGAAGCGATAGAAAAAATTCAGCATTGCCGTGACTTCCTTGATACGAAAACAGACGAGAATACAGTGCCGATCTATGGGGTGACTACAGGTTTCGGATCGCTTTGCAACAGGCATATAGCTCCGTCAGATCTTGTCACTCTACAAGAAAACCTTATCAAAAGCCATTCATGTTCTGTGGGTACGCCTGTTGACAAGACCGTGGTGAAGCTTATGCTTCTTTTGAAAGCCCATGCACTGTCAATGGGATTCAGCGGCGTGCAGGTAGAGACAGTGAAGCGAATTCTTGATTTCTATAACAATGATGTGTTGCCTATAGTATTTGATCGTGGTTCGCTCGGAGCTTCGGGCGACCTTGCACCGCTTGCCAATCTATTCCTTCCATTGATAGGAGAGGGGTATGTGATGGTAGATGGGAAGAAGACCAAAGGACAAGATGCTCTCGACCGTTTCGGCTGGAAACCGATAAAGCTTAAATCGAAGGAAGGGCTCGCTCTTCTCAATGGCACACAGTTTATGAGTGCAAATGGAATCAAGGCACTTATAGATGGTTGGCACCTCGTAAACTGCTTTGATATGTTTGGGGCCATGAGTCTGGAAGCCTTTGACGGAAGGATTGAACCATTCTGGGAATGCATACAGCGTGTGCGTCCTCATCAGGGTCAGATAGAGACAGGAGAAGTATTCCGGAAGATTCTTGCCGGCAGCGAGATAATTGCTCAGGAGAAGGAGCACGTGCAAGATCCATATTCATTCCGGTGTATTCCACAGGTGCATGGAGCTGTAAAGGATGCAATGCGTCATGTGACAGAAGTGCTTCATATTGAAATCAATTCAGTGACAGATAATCCAACTGTTTTCCCTGACGAAGATCTGGTAGTTTCAGGCGGCAATTTCCATGGCGAACCGCTTGCCCTCGTATTTGACTATATGGGAGTAGCGCTTCACGAATTGGGCAATATATCTGAACGTCGCGTAGCTCAACTGATATTGGGACTTCGTGGTCTACCGGAATTTCTTGTGGCAAAACCGGGTCTGAACAGCGGTTTTATGATCCCCCAGTATGCGGCAGCATCCATGGTGAGCCAAAACAAAATGTATGCTTGGCCTGCCAGCTGCGACTCTATCGTCAGCAGCAACGGACAGGAAGACCTCGTATCTATGGGCGCGAACGCAGCCACTAAATTGCATATGATAGTATCCAATTTGCAGTATATTGCTGGAATTGAGCTTATGAATGCGGCCCAGGGCATCGATTTCCGTCGTCCTCTTAAGTCTTCTCCTATTATTGAAAAGTTAATGCACGACTATCGTGAGGCTGTTCCTTTTGTAGAAGACGATGTTGTGATGGAGGATTATATAGCTAAAACGATGGAGTTTCTTGAAAACTATGATATCGTTATAGAATAAAGAAAGAGAGCATATGGCAAGAAAACCTAAAAATCTTCCTCTTCTTGAGAATGTTGAGATTACTTCAATGGCGGCAGAGGGAAAAGCACTTGCGAGAGTCAAGATGCGTCCCGACGATGAGTCTGCCATTGTAGTATTCATCCCATATGGCGCTCCCGGAGATATTGCTGACGTCAAGATAGACCGCAAAAAGCATTCTTTTGCCGAAGGGCATATCGAAAGGCTTGTAAAGCCCTCGGAATTCAGGATTGAGCCGAAATGTCAACATTTTGGAATATGTGGAGGATGCAAGTGGCAGCAAATACCATATAGTAAACAGCTTGAGTGTAAGCAGCAAACGGTTTATGATGCCCTGACACGTATTGGAAAGATCGATATTCAGGAAGTGACCCCGATACTTGGAAGCAAGGAAATATGGCGCTACCGCAACAAGATGGAGTATACTTTTTCCGACAAGAAATGGCGCACATGGGAAGATGTGAAGAGTGGGAAGGTATTTGAAGATTCTCCCAATGCACTCGGTTTCCATATTCCCGGAGCATTTGACAAAGTACTCCATATTGAGGAGTGCCATCTGCAATCTTCACTCGGAGACCGTATCCGCAATGGTCTATATGATTTTGCAGAAGCACATGGCCTTTCTTTCTATAATCTCAAGGAAAACAAGGGATTGCTACGCAATCTCATGATCAGAATTGCTTCGACCGGACAATGCATGGTCTGTCTTCAATTTGGAGAAGATAATCCTGAAAAAATCAAGCTGGTCATGGACTATCTGAAAGATTCGTTTCCTGAGATTACATCGCTTCTTTATGTAGTCAATCTCAAGCTTAACGACACCATCTCTGACCAGGCAGTAATAGCATGGTCGGGTCCTGACTATATTGAGGAGGAGATGGAGGGTCTCAAGTTTAGAGTAAATGCAAAGTCATTTTATCAGACAAATTCCTTGCAGGCGTATGAACTCTATAAGGTAGCCCGCAAGTTTGCAGGCATGTCACCTCGGGAGGAACTGACAGACTCTGAAGCAGAGCGATATGGATTTGCTGGATCCGGAGATAAGCCACTTGTGTATGACCTTTATACCGGAACCGGCACGATTGCCAATTTTGTGGCAAGAGGAGCGCGCAAGGTGGTAGGCATAGAATATGTAGAGGCGGCAATAGAGGATGCTAAGCTTAATGCAAAAGTAAATGGACTTGATAATACACTCTTCTATGCCGGAGACATGAAGGATATACTGACCGATGAGTTTGTAGCGAAGCATGGAGTGCCTGATGTCATGATCATCGATCCTCCACGCGCCGGAATGCATGAGGATGTGGTCAAGGTGATTCTGAATGCATCTCCTGATACAATCGTATATGTCAGCTGTAATCCCGCTACCCAGGCGAGAGACCTTGCTTTGATGGATAAAGACTATCTGGTGACAGATGTGCAGCCTGTAGATATGTTTCCTCACACTCATCATGTAGAGAATGTGGTGAGAATGAAAAGGCGTCTTCCGAATTCCTGATTTGGAATTATTTCATACTAAAAGCACTCCCGGCGAGGGAGTGCTTTTTTCAATTGGCCATCATAACATCAAAGTTAATGTCTTTGATTGTGATACATGTCCGTGCGAATTGACGGAGCATTTCGATTGTTGTCTTGCGTGGTGATTTCATAGACTGTTGACTTGATGTTGATGACAAAATAGTAGTAGAACCGTTTGTCATAGGCATGATGTGTTAATAATTACATTTACATAACGCAACCATTGGCATTTATATTGTAAAAGCAGACATAAAAAATGAGTCGGAAGATTATTTTGCTTCCGACTCTTTATTTTATGTGAGGATGATGATTCTTAAAGAGCTCGATCAATCATTTCACTTAATTGTGATTCTGTCTTTCTTCCGCTTTCCCTCATCAGTTCCTGTCCTTCCTTGAAAAGGATATATGTAGGATATTCCTCAAGTTTGTATTCCACTTTCAGTTTTCCGTAAGGATCATCAGCTCTCACTATATTAGCTTTATCAGCGTATTTTGATTTGATTCCGTCAGTGATGTATTTTACTTCAACGACATCCTGACCTCCATGGTGGAGGAATACCACAAGTGTGGGTTTTGATTCTTTAATAGCTTTATCAAATGTTTTCATAATATTTGTTTTTTTAGGTTTTGATATTATAACGCCTGATAATATTGGAATGTTTAATGCGGTAAGCTCCATCAAACGTTGATGTGCAAATTTTAGTGATTTATACAAAACAAGACGGACACACTGACATTCAGTGCGTCCGCCTTGTGATTAAGATTATGTCGTTTAGATAGTAAGTGCCACATCTTTTTCTTGTGCAATTCTGCGAAGATTGATGATGGCATATCTCATTCTTCCGAGAGCTGTATTTATGCTAACACCGGTTTTTTCTGCGATCTCTTTAAAAGAGAGATTTTTGTAGTACCGCATTGTCAGAACTTCGCGCTGCAGTTCAGGCAACTGAGTGACGAGCATCTTGACATCGCTATGAATCTGATCGGAAATAATACGGTCTTCTATTGTGCCTTCACACAGTTCCTTTTTATTAAGGATATCCAAATCCTCAATATCAGTGCTCTGCATATTTTCCGATTTTTCTTGCCGATAATAGTCAATAATTAGGTTGTGTGCTATTCTCGATATCCATGCGGGAAACTTTCCGTTCTCGGTATAGCGACCTTGCTTGATAGTCAGGATTGCCTTCACGAAGGTTTCCTGAAATATGTCATTAGCTACATCCTCATTTTTCACTACACGAAGGATATAGTTGAATGTCTTGTCTTGATGACGCTTGAGCAGAGAGTCGAAAGCCTCATTGTTGCCTTCCGCGTAAGCTCTGACCAATTGTTCGTCGGTCATGCTTCCATAATTTGCCATTGTCTTAATGATTAATACGTTAAGTATATTTCTTTCGATAGGCTTAATCTTTTTAAATTATTATATACGTTAATTCTTTTCTTTTATTGTGCAAAGTTACAAAAAAAAATTCGTGTTTCCAAAAAAGAAACACGATTATATAGTTAAAAAAACTTATAAAAAGTCATTCTTTAAGAATTGCAAAGTCAATCACCTCTGATATCTTCTTGACATACAAGAAATTCACGCCTTTGACATAGATTGGTTCGATCTCTTCTATATCTCGACGGTTTTCTTCGGAGATAATGATGTCGGTGATACCTGCACGTTTGGCAGCAAGTATTTTTTCCTTGATTCCTCCCACAGGAAGCACTTTACCGCGCAAAGTCATCTCGCCTGTCATAGCCAATTTTTCCCTGACCTTGTGGCCGGTGAAGGCAGACACAAGGGAAGTGACCATAGTGATTCCTGCCGAAGGTCCATCTTTCGGAATGGCACCTTCCGGCACATGAATATGCACGTTGAAATCAGTAAACATCTTTTCGTCTATACCGAATTCGGCGGCATGAGCCCTCACATATTCGAGTGCTATAGTGGCTGATTCCTTCATGACGTCGCCGAGATTGCCAGTCAGTGTCAATTTTTCACCTTTTCCTTTGGAAAGAGAAGACTCGATAAAGAGAATTTCGCCTCCTGCAGCTGTCCATGCGAGCCCAGTGACTACACCTATATAATCATTTCCTTCGTAAAGTTCGCCGACATGCTCTTCTTTACCAAGAATATCTTTGACTTCAGATGTGCCAATCAACTCCGGCAATGGTCTGTCGGTAGCTTTAAGTCGGGCAAGCCGTCTTAAAAGTCTCCTTATTGCTTTATCAAGTTGTCTTACTCCCGATTCCCTTGTATAATGTTCGATAATATACTGAATGCCGGAATCTGAGATTTTAACGTCTTCTATCTCGAAGCCAAGGTCTAAAAGGGCTTTTGGAAGAAGATGAAGTTTGGCAATTTCAATTTTCTCTTCCACAATATATCCTGATACTTCCAACACTTCCATTCGGTCAAGTAACGGAGACGATATGGGATCAAGTGTATTGGCAGTAGCAATAAAGAGAATGTCAGAAAGATTATAATCTATATCGACGTAGTTATCGTGGAAATGTGAATTTTGTTCAGGATCAAGCACCTCAAGGAGTGCAGCCGAGGGGTCTCCCTTGATATCCTTACTTATTTTGTCGATTTCATCAAGCACTATCACAGGGTTGTTGCTTTCTGTCTTTTCGAGGGCAGCAATAATTCTGCCGGGCATTGCCCCAATATAAGTGCGACGATGCCCCCTTATTTCCGCCTCATCATGCAAGCCTCCAAGAGAGATTCTTGAATATTCTCTTCCAAGCGCTTCAGCAACCGATTTGCCAAGAGACGTCTTGCCAACGCCCGGAGGTCCGTAAAGACAAAGGATAGGTGCCTTCATGTCGCCACGCAGTTTCATGACTGCCACTTGCTCTAAGATACGGTCTTTTATCTTGTCGAGGCCATAATGATCGCGGTTGAGAATATCTTCAACATGTTGGAGATCAATGGGAGTCTCGGTTTTCTTGTCCCAGGGAAGGGAGAGCAGAGTATTAAGATAGGTATATTGAATGCCATATTCAGGAGTTGAAGCCATAAAACGTCCAAGTTTTTTCAACTCCTTGTTGAAGTGGGATTCGACCTCCTTGCTCCATTGCATTTTTTCAGCCCTTGTGAGAAGGTCGGCTTCGTCGCTCTCCTCTGGCATATCACCAAGTTCTTCCTTTATGGCACGTAGTTGTTGCTGAAGAAACTGGTCTCTTTGCTGCTTTGTCAGGTCTTCACGCGTGCGCTCCTGTATGTCGACTTTCAACTGCAGCATCTGGTAGGCTGTGTCAAGCATATGCAAGAGCATGGAGCCACGTTTCTTTATGTCAGATTCTTCAAGAAGTTTCTGCTTGTCTTCAAGCGTGATAGGAGAATTGCAGATGATAAAGTTGATAAGCTTAAGCGGGCTGCTGAACTGAGAGATGGCAAAGCGTATTTCTTTGGTTTCTTCTTCACTGAAGAGCCCCAAAATTTCAGAAAATGAGTCGTGGACAGATGAGAAAATTGCAGCAAGCTCCATATCCTCATTTTCAGGCAATATTTCAGGCATATATTCCACTTTTGCAAAGAAACCGTTTTCCTTTGATGTAAGCCTTACTACCTTCGCCCTATTTGCAGCCACCAAAAAAGCAGTGTAGCTACCATCTGGCATCTCCATTATCCTTGCCACTACACATACTACTCCAATCCGGTGAAGATCTTTTGTAGAGAGCGACTCGGAGTCAGTCTTAACTGTAAGTGCCAAGACTGCCTCATGATTTTTTTGCGCCATGTCCAAGACATCAAGAACCGAAGTTTCTGTGACAGAAAGTGGAACTGTGATAAAAGGAAACATCACGATGTTGCGCACAGGCACCACCGGCATATGGCGTTCGTTGATTACAGTAGTATTGAAATCAAAGTCAGGTGCCACTTCCGACATAATTCCATTGACGGGATTAGTGGCACTCATAGCTTCGTATGATTTATATGTGTTGTATTCTGTCTGCTTGTGGCTCATGATTCAAATAGTTCATGGTGGAAACCAGTGTTCCGGCTTTTCAAGGCGCAAATTTAATACTTTAAGACGATATAAGAAAATTTAACACAGTTTTTATTCACTTTTTTTCAACTTGCGTGTTTTATTTTCGAAAAGTAAAGGAAAAACTAAAGTTTGATAAGAACACAATCCAATGGTTGGATTTAATTCCAGCCATGACTAAATAATAATCCATAACTTTACTTCTCGTCTGGAGGGATATCATCCCTCCTTTTTTTCTTCTTGAAATTCTTCTTTTTATAGTTGGCGGATTTACGAAAGAATTTAGACTTTCTTTCAGATGATTTGGATGTGTAGGCAGGCCCTTCTCCAATTTCAACCGGAATTTGCGATTTTTCTACCTCTTTTTTTAGAAATTTCTCAATACGCTTGAACTTACCTATTTCTTTTTCAGAAATGAAAGTGATGGCATTTCCATCCCTGTCGGCACGCGCAGTACGCCCAATACGATGAACATAATCTTCCGATTCACGTGGCACATCATAGTTGACTACCAATTCGATGTCGTCAATATCGATACCTCTTGCCATGATGTCGGTGGCTACAAGCACATTGATTTTTCCACTCTTGAAGTCAAGAATCACGTCTTCGCGCTTGTCTTGCTCAAGATCAGAGTGCATTTCACCTATATTATAGTTTTCCCTTTTTAAGGCTTTTGCAAGTTCCTTGACCTTAAGTTTGGAAGAGGAAAACACTATTACCTTATCAGGAGGAGTCTGCTTAAAGATAGATAAAAGGATCGGAAGTTTTTGAATCTCATAGCAGACATATGCTCGCTGCCTGATTTTATCAGCCGGTCTTGAAACGGCGAGCTTTATCTCTTTGGGGTCTACCAGGATGCTTTTTGCAAGTTGTTGGATCTTTGGAGGCATCGTGGCACTGAAAAGGAGTGTCTGACGTTCTTTCGGGAGGCGTGTCACTATTTGCATGATGTCGTCGTAGAATCCCATATCGAGCATTCTGTCGGCTTCGTCAAGAATAAAGAACGAGACCTTTGAAAGATCTACATATCCCATAGAGAGATGAGCAAGGAGTCTGCCCGGAGTAGCTATCACGATATCTGCGCCAGCCTTCAGGCTACGGCGTTGTTGGTCGTAAGTATGTCCGTCGGTGCCTCCATATACCGGCATGCTGCTGATGGGGAGAAAATAAGAGAACCCCTGCAACTGCTGGTCGATTTGCTGTGCCAGTTCACGGGTAGGAGCCATGATCACACAGTTGACTGCGTCTTGCGGATATTTATATGTGGACAATATGTCGATGACCGGGAGAAGATATGCGGCTGTCTTTCCAGTTCCGGTCTGTGCACATGCCAAAAGGTCATGGCCATCAAGAACAGCCGGTATGGCCTGCTCCTGAATGGGAGTGCATTCATCAAAGTGCATATCCCAAAGAGCGTCAAGCAGATCGTCGTTTTCTAGAAGTTGGTCAAATCTCATCTTTTTCTATTTATGATGCAAAATTAGCAAAAAATTCCCATATCCCAAATATGATTGAACTATTTTGTTTCAAATTTGTTGCAGAAGGATTTCACGTTGTTTTGCAAATGATATAATAATTTAATCCTATATAAAATATTGATATATAATAATATATGAAAAAGTTCATCAAAGTTGCCGGTTTTTGAAAAAAAAGTTGAAACAATACAAAAACAATCTACGTTATAGATGTGAACAAAGAACAAAAATCTATTTATAAACAGTTTTATAAACAACAAAAATGGCATCTAATAACTCATTTCGCAAAAATCTCATCAATCTTCAGTCGAATCTGATGAACTTCGCGTATCAGCTTACCTCTGATCACGAAGCTGCTGCTGATCTTCTTCAAGATACCACACTTAAGGCACTCGACAACGAAGAAAAATTTACTTCCGATGCCAATTTCAAGGGTTGGGTCATGACGATCATGCGCAACATATTTATCAATAATTATCGCAAGACAGTTCGTCAGGCTACTATCGTAGACACTACAGAAGATCTCTATCACATCAATACATCTCAGGAATCTGCACTTGAAACTCCGGAAGGGAGCATGACAGTGAAGGAAATCAACGAAATCCTCGCTACGTTTGATGAGGAATTCAGAGTACCTTTCAACATGCACGTGGCAGGCTACAAATATAGTGAGATAGCTGAGGAGCTTAATCTTCCTGTAGGCACTGTGAAAAGCCGAATCTTCTTCGCCCGCAAACGCCTTCGTGCAGCTCTCTCTTGAAAAATTAGGAAAATTATTGACATCAATTAAAAAGTTAAAGAAAAAAATGCGGCATTAGTCGCATTTTTTTTGTCGTTCCACCTTATTTTATTAATTTTGTAGGCGTTTTGAATAATCAACGCAGGAATCAATAACGTGCTCCCTTGAAGAGTGCTCGATTGATCAGAAAATTTACCAAATATGGCAGAAATTAAAGAAGAAATCAAAGAGAATGAATCAGGTCTTAACTTTGTGGAGCAGTACATAAAGGAGGATCTTGAAGCCGGAAAAAACGGAGGAAGATTAAATACGCGTTTTCCACCGGAACCCAATGGATATCTCCATATAGGACATGCCAAGGCCATCATCATGGATTTCGGCGCCGCTGAAAAGTTTGGTGGCACCTGCAACCTTCGCTTCGACGATACGAATCCACAGAAGGAGGATACGGAATATGTGGAAGCCATAAAGCGCGACATCCATTGGCTTGGGTTTGATTGGGGTGATCGCCTTTATTATGCATCAGATTATTTCCCTCAGCTTTGGGACCTTGCTGTGAGAATGATCAAAGAAGGGAAAGCATACGTTGATGAGCAATCAAGTGAGGAAATTGCAAAACAAAAGGGTACACCAACTCAACCCGGGCAAAATTCTCCTTATCGTGATCGACCTATAGAAGAAAACCTCCGACTATTTGAGGCAATGAACAGGGGAGAGTTTGAGGAAGGATCGATGGTGCTTCGTGCCAAAATAGACATGGCAAGCGACAACATGCATTTCCGCGACCCGATAATGTATCGCATTATCAAGACACCGCACTGGCGCACGGGCGACACATGGAAAGTGTATCCGATGTATGATTTTGCACATGGACAAAGCGACTATTTTGAGGGTGTCACTCACTCGATATGTACTCTTGAGTTTGTACCTCATCGTCCACTCTACGAGTATTTCGTAAAAGAGTTGGCCGACGAATCATATTGTCCTCGCCAGATAGAATTCAATCGTCTTAACTTGACGTACACTGTGATGAGTAAGCGTAAGCTTCTGCAATTGGTGAAGGAAGGTCTCGTCAGAGGTTGGGATGATCCTCGAATGCCGACTCTATGCGGTCTCCGTCGTCGTGGATACACTCCTTCTTCAATAAAGAACTTCGTAAACCGTATCGGATATACCAAATATGAGGCATTGAATCATATTGAGCTTCTTGAGCACTCTGTAAGAGAAGATCTGAATGCTACCGCAACTCGCGTATGTGCAGTTCAGAATCCTGTCAAGCTTATATTGGACAATTATCCCGAAGACAAGACAGAAGTAATGCTCCTTGACTCTAATCCTGAAGATCCTAATGCGGGCAAGCATGAAATGCCGTTCAGCCGTGAACTTTGGATAGAGCGTGAAGACTTCATGGAGAATCCACCTAAGAAATTCTTCCGTATGAGTCCGGGTAATGAAGTAAGACTAAAGGGTGCTTATATAGTGAAGTGTACAGGTGTAGATAAAGACGAAGATGGCAACATCACAGCTATCCACGCTGACGTTGATTTTGAAACTCGCAATGGGCTTCCAGGTGCTGACAGAAAGGTAAAGGGCACTCTTCACTGGGTAAATGTACCTACTGCTGTCAAAGTGGAAGTACGCGACTATGATCGTCTTTTCTCTGTTGAGAATCCATCGGCAGAGGAAGGAGACTTCCGAGATCTGCTTAATCCCGATTCTCTTAAGATTAGAGAAAATGTAATGGTTGAACCTTGGCTCGCTGAGAATGCGAAGCCGGGAGATCATTTCCAGTTCCAACGTCTGGGCTACTATACAGTTGACCCTGATAGCACGGAAGGTCATTTGGTATTCAACAAGACTATCGGATTGAGGGATACTTGGGCTAAAGAACAAAAGAAGAGTTAATATATGTTAAAATCGGAGGAATTTCTCAAATTCCTCCGATTTTCTAAAACAATTGACTCATAAATTGCGTTTAATATTCTGCAACCGCAATTGCAACCACCTAAAAAAGGGGGTGACTGGCTTTGACAGCGTGTAGAAGCGGTAAGCAAGCATGCAGAGCCTTGATGCGTAAGCTCTTTAATACCGACGTATCGAACTATAATTGGCGAAAATAACAATTACGCTCTCGCTGCGTGATCTGAAGTACAGTAGGATCCCTTTATTCTGCTCAAAGTGAGTAGAACGAGACATCGCTCCATTGCCCCGTTCCGAGACGTTTGGACAAAGCGGTGCTGAGAAATTCGGAAATAGGAGAGGAGTAGCCTTGGCTTCCCTCCGAGATTTAGAGGCTAAGGAAATGATTGGTAGTCGCGAGCCTGTCATTTCTCGAAAACCAAGTCGATGACTAAGCATGTA
>CAYNEZ010000021.1:0-26179 GCA_964396365.1 uncultured Sangeribacter sp.
GTCAGATAACCGAGGGCCCTGTCCAGGAGACGAAGGGTACGTCCATTGGGGCGCCGAAGGCTGCGGCTGAGTTGCTCGGTCAACTCGCACACTTTCGACACGGTGGTATCTATTTTGTTGATAGTCATGAGACGGTTCGGTGAACGGCCGGAAGGGGCATGGACACAATCTTTCTTCCCTCAGGTTAGGTATCTATTTCTTGTGGATTTTTGAAGACACCCGAGAGGATCAAAATCAGGAAACCCTTGATCTTTAAGACTTTGGATTTGCATTGTTTAGCAAATTTTAGGAATCTCTAGCTAAGAGATACCTAACTCTCGTAAGTTGTTAAGAGTCAAGAGTTAAGAACCAAGGAAAATGTGGATTTGCTAAACAAGTTTAGTAATTTGCCTATTTTACAGGTGTGGCTGTAAAAATTTCAAAAAACTTTTTTGCCTAAAAATGAGGAATTTCCGAATTTTTGTTGTACCTTTGTATTCGGAATTAGGTATCTCTTAGCTAGAGATTCCCATTTTTGCTAAACATTTCTACTTTCTTCACTGGAGCACACATTCATTCTCACTTCTCCACAGCTCATTTTTTATTACCCCCGTTTTCGCACGCGAATGTTGCGTTAGATTATTCTGTTTGCGAAAAAAATTGTAACTTTGCAGTCCCAAAGGATATTGCGTATGGAGAAGAAAACGATAGTATCTGCATTTATGATTTTTTTGGCAGCTGTCGCGGGGATGGCAGCCGAACCTGTAGACTCTGTGGCTGAAAAGAGACTGGAGGAGGTGACGGTCATAGGAAATTCTGCCAGGCAACGTATTGAAAATGCACGTATAGGTGCTGAACGCCTGGAACTCGGACGTCTCTCCCAACTTCCTTCTTTTGGCGGTGAAAACGATATCATTAAGTCACTCTCACTTTTGCCGGGTGTCCGCAGTGAGGGCGATGGTGGCGGCGGTTTCGAGGTGCGCGGTGGAAGTGCATACCAGAACCATGTCTTGCTCGACGGCATTTCTCTCTACAACCCTTCCCATGTGATGGGAATATTCTCCACTTTCAATGATGATGCACTTGGCAGTGCGACGCTATTCAAGGGCCCTATCCCATCCATCTATGGCGACGCAACTTCTTCTGTGCTCGAGACCACCCTCATGCCCGGCGATATGCAGACCTACCATGCTTCTCTGACCGTGGGTATTCTCGCCGCAAAACTGAAGGCGGAAGGTCCGATTGTAAAAGACAAACTTTCTTTCGCTGTGACTGCGCGCCGCTCTTATGTGGATGCTTTCCTTAAGATGGTGCCGAAATATCGAAGCACTGTGATGAATTTCTATGATATCACGGCAAAAGTACGCTTCCGCCCTTCCCAAATACATATGGTGGATGCCTCTTTCTTCTTTAGCCATGACAATATGGCGGTGGCAGACCTGATGGGGCTTTATTGGGGTAACCTCGGGGCTTCAATCAACTGGACCGCTCGCCCATCCGACCAATTGACCTTTACCACCACAACCTCCCTGACCCACTTCGACCCCAAAATGTCGATGGACATCATGGACTTAAGCCAGACCATGTGGACTTATATCCACAACTATAATGTTTCCGAAAAGATGCACTGGCAGATGGCCGAGGGTCATTCCCTCGACTTTGGGGTGCGCTCGGAGTTGCTTCAAGTGAAGTCGGCAGAATGGAAACTGAATGCAATGAAGGAGAGGGAGATCCGCTCTATCGTTGACAATGCCATATGGCTCGACTACAATGGCTCTTTTTCTGACCGACTTGAACTGACCGCTGGAGTACGCCTCAATGCTACATCCGTGATTTCTGCCCCCGGGTTCCACCATTTCGAGTCTTCGCAAGGGAAACAAAACCAATTTGATGCCAAGACATATGTAGGAGCTGAACCTCGTATCAATCTCAAGTGCAACATAACCGACCTCCACAATGTCAAAGCTGGCATCGGCTCGGCATCGCAAAACCTTCATGCCATCCGCTCAACCTCCACGTCGTTTCCTTTCGACCGTTATGCGCTGACTTCTGCCATCGTCAAGCCGGAACGCGCCCTGCAATATGCCGTGGGATATGCAGGAATGACAGAAAGTGGCAATTTCGACTGGTCGGCTGAGGCTTATTACCGCGATATAAATAATGTCTACGACTACAAGGACGGCAAGAGTTCTTTTTCAGATATCGTGCTCGAAGATATAATACTTGGTGGGAAAGGACGCAGTTATGGCCTGGAGCTTATGTGTCGTAAGAACACGGGACGCCTGTCGGGATGGATTTCATACACATTGTCGCACACCGAGACTAAGATTCCGGGAATAAACGAAGGGAAATGGTATAACGCCTCCAATGATCGTCGACACGATATCGCCGTCACTGCAATTTTTGCATTGACCGACCGATGGAGTCTTTCAGGATCATGGATTTTTATGTCGGGACAACCGCTGACTGCCCCGGATGTGAAGTATGAAGTAGCAGGAGAAACTTGCTACTATTATTCGAAACGCAACGCATACAAGGCCCCTCCTACCCATCGACTCGACCTTTCTGCTACCTACACACATAAAGGACCGAAACTTACCTATGAATGGGCTTTCGGTATCTACAATGCCTATTGCCGATATAATCCCTATGTGGTATATTTCCGCGATGACCCGGACAAGCCATCGGGCACACAAGCCGTACAGCAAGCTATGTATGGACTCGTTCCATCAGTCTCTTATAGTCTGAAATTTTGAATGATTATGATATGTATAAGGTTTATATAATAATATTCAGTCTGCTGGTGTTTTCTTCATGCTCTAAGGATATCGATTTCAAGTATCATGACATCGAACCCTTGACAGTGATTGAAGGGGAATTGACATCAATGGGTGCCAAGGTCGGCATTACCCTTACCACTCCGATGGATGAATTGATGGACCGCACTCGCCTTACGGATGCCACGGTGACTTTGACCGACTTGTCAGACGGAAAAAGCGTGCAGTTAATGGCTGATGACGACGGATATTTCACAGATGCTACTCCCGGAATAACAGGACACAGATACCGCCTGACAGTCAGCCGCCAGGGGAATTCATACGAGATGGAAACGATGATGTATCCTGCTACGGAAATCATAGATGCCACTTTCAACTGGATAAGCATGCCCTACGATAAGGTTGCTGTTTTTCAGGTGCAATATCTTGACAATCCTGCCGATGTCGGCGACTGCTATTGGGTGAAGCTGTACCGCAATGGAGAGATCTATTCCTGGCAGGAGCAAGACGACCGTACGGCTTCGGATGGGGTGAACACTTTCTTTACGATGACGAGCCGTAAGGATACGGATGAGGAAGATGACGACGAGGTGCTATTCGATGGTGACATAATGACGGTGACAGTGACGCCTATTTCAAGAGATATGCACAATTATCTGGAAGCACTGCAGAACGACAGCAATGGTCCTTTCCTCTTTTCCGGTCCTCGTGTGTTGGGATATTTCCTTGCATCTAACCCTACCTCCCGCTCTGTTACCTTCCACCCAGACGAAATACCTGAATACAAATAACCTTAACACTATGACCTCATAACATTCAACTTTCGCTTACGAAAGTTGAATGACAACGAAATAAATCCACTGAATCTACGTTTACATTCATATGAAAAAAGCATTGATCACTGGCATTACAGGGCAGGACGGCTCTTATCTTGCCGAACTATTGATAGAGAAAGGCTATGATGTGCATGGTACTATCCGGCGCTCGTCGGTCGACTTCCGTGAGAGGATTGCCCATCTGGAAGGGCACCCACAATTTCACCTTCATTACGCCGATCTCACCGACTCCATGTCTATAATCCAGGTGCTCACTGCCGTTCACCCGGATGAAGTCTACAACCTTGCCGCACAAAGCCACGTCCAGGTAAGCTTCGATTCTCCGGAATATACAGCCAACGTGGATGCCACCGGTGTCTTACGCCTGCTTGAAGGCATACGCCAATGCGGACTTACAAAGACTTGTAGATTCTATCAAGCCTCTACATCTGAACTTTATGGAAAGGTGGAGGAGGTGCCTCAAAATGAAGAAACTCCTTTTCATCCATATAGTCCATATGCCGTGGCAAAACTATACGGATTCTGGATTGTAAAAGAATATCGTGAGGCATATGGAATGTTCGCATGCTCGGGTATCCTTTTCAACCATGAGTCGGAACGCCGTGGAGAAACGTTTGTCACCCGAAAGATCTCACTGGCGGCCGCACGTATTGCCCAGGGAAAACAAGAGAAACTTTATTTGGGCAACCTTTCATCGCGACGCGACTGGGGCTATGCGAAAGACTATGTGGAGTGCATGTGGCTGATACTCCAACAGCCGGAGCCGGAAGACTACGTGATTGCTACCGGCGAGCAGCACTCCGTTCGTGAATTTTGCCTGTATGCATTCCGTCGCGCCGGAATTGAGCTCGAGTTCATAGGAGAGGGTGAAAACGAGAAAGGGATTGACAAAGCAACGGGAAAGATTGTGATCGAAGTTTCCCCGGATTTTTACCGTCCCACTGATGTGGTCAACCTATGGGGAGATCCTTCTAAAGCTAAACGTAAGCTTGGTTGGGATCCGAATAAGAAGACTTCCTTCGAGCAACTTGTCAATATAATGGTAGATGCCGACATGGCCAAGGTTGCCGTAGAACGAGCCGGAGACCATGTGCGGACCAATCTTGCCGAATTCCTTGAAAAAGGCATAGTGAAATGATGAAAAAAGATTCCAAAATATACGTTGCCGGCCATCGTGGAATGGTAGGATCAGCTATCGTAAGGGAGCTCACTCGCCAAGGATATACAAACATAATCATGCGCACCCATGCGGAATTCGACCTCATAAACCAGCAAGCGGTCAATGATTTCTTTGCCCAGGAGAAACCGGAATACGTATTCCTCGCTGCCGCCAAGGTCGGTGGCATAATAGCCAATTCCCAGCATCTTGCCGACTTTATGTATGACAATATGATGCTGGAGATGAACGTGATAAATGCGGCTTGGAAAAACGGCTGCAAGAAACTCGAGTTTCTTGGCTCTTCCTGCATCTATCCGCGCATGGCACCACAGCCAATGCCCGAGTCTTGTCTCCTGACTTCAGAGTTGGAGAAGACTAACGAAGCCTACGCATTGGCAAAGATCTCCGGCCTCAAGTATTGTGAATACCTCAACCGCCAATACGGCACCGACTACATATCGGTGATGCCCACAAACCTCTATGGCCCGAACGACAACTACCATCCCGAGCATTCCCATGTGCTTCCGGCCCTCATCCGCCGTTTTCATGAAGCAAAGGAGGCTGGCCTGACAGAAGTGACTTGTTGGGGCGACGGCTCCCCACTACGTGAATTCCTATATGTCGATGACCTAGCAAACCTTTGCGTATTCCTAATGAATAATTATTCTGGCAATGAAACCGTAAATGCAGGAACAGGCAAAGAGCTTTCGATCAAAGATCTGACTGAATTAGTGGCCAAAATAGTGGGATACGAAGGAAAAATACTCTGGGATACCACCCGTCCCAATGGTACGCCACGCAAGCTTCTTGACGTAAGCAAAGCTACCTCGCTCGGCTGGACCTATTCCACTGAGCTCCCTGACGGAATACGTCTTGCATACAACGACTTCCTTTCCAATCCAATGCGTGCAGAACGATAACACCTCTTGGGGTATTCGATTTTTTTTACTAAATTTGCATCATGAAGCAAGAGGATAAGAAAAAAAAGAAGGTGTTCGTCTCGGGATGCTATGACATGTTGCATTCCGGTCACGTCGCATTCTTCAAGGAGGCTTCGCAATACGGCGACCTATATGTAGGTATCGGATCAGACAAGACCATCGAGGAGCTTAAACACCGAAAGACAGTATGCTCTGAGAAAGAACGCCTGTATATGGTGAAGTCCATCCGTTATGTGACAGACGCATGCATCAACAGCGGAAGCGGCATGATGGACTTCATAGAATCTGTAGATCGTTTTAAGCCGGATGTCTTTGTTGTCAACTCTGACGGAGGAAGCGAGACCAAGCGCAAATTCTGTGAAGAGAGGGGCATACAATACGTTGTGCTCGAACGCGAACCTGAAGCCGGCCTACAGGCTCGTTCCACTACGGCCCTGCGAAAGGAAGTCAAGAGCAGTCTCCCATATCGTATCGACATTGCCGGCACATGGATCGACCAGCCATACGTCTCGGAGCATGGATCCGGATGGGCAATCACTGCTTCTATCGAACCCACCTACGACTTTATGGAACGTGGGGGCATGTCTACATCAACACGAAACGCTGCCAAGAAAATCTGGCCCTACGAACTTCCTGCATACAATGAGGAAATGCTGGCACGTATCTTGTTTTGCTTTGAAAACGATCCGGAAAACGAAGGCCACATCTCGGGAGCCCAAGATGCTATCGGCATATGCGTCTCCGGCCTGTCACGCCACTTCTACGATGGACACTATTGGCCAAAGACAATACAGTCCATACATGAAGAAGAAATACTTTCCTGGCTCGAAAGCCACTTGTGTATAGCCCCAATGTTCCCTCGACGCAAAGGTTGCTCTGTAGTGGAAGGAAAAGACATAACCCCTGAGAAAGTGAAAGCTCTCACAGAAGCAGCCGAACGTTGCTGGAATGCTATTATGGAAAAGGATCTGGAAGCTTTTGCCAAAGCTTTCCTTGATTCTTTCAATGCTCAAATCGCAATGTTCCCGGCAATGATACAGCCCGGCGTGGAAGATCACATCGCACTATGGCGCGACAAAGCCCTCGCATGGAAAATGCTCGGCGCCGGAGGTGGCGGCAACCTGCTTCTTGTGGTCAATGATATACCGGAAGGTGCAATTCCCATTAAAATCCGCCGAAGAGAATAACCCCCAATAAATACTTGTTATGAAAAAAATCCTCCTTACCACTCTCGCCGCTGCGGCCGCATTTACAATGGCTGCCGACGACGCAAAATATGTATTCTATTTCATCGGAGACGGAATGGGACTCGGACACGTCAATGCCACCGAAGCCTACAATCGCGACGTCCTCAAGAGCGAACAACCGATCTTGATGATGACCTTTCCCGTAGCTTCACAAGCCCGCTCATATTCCGCATCCTCCCCTATAACAGACTCCGCAGCTGCCGGAACCGCCCTCTCCACAGGCATCAAGACCAAAAATTCCATGATCGCTATGGATCCCGACACAGTAGCGGTGCCGAGCATAGCCGTCGACTTCATGAACGCCGGATATGCTGTAGGTGTTGGCACTACTGTACAAGCCGACGACGCCACCCCGGCAGCCTGGTATGCTCATGCTGAAAATCGAGGAATGAAGGAGACAATCGCTCCTCAGGCTGCCGAGAGCGGACTATCTTTTCTTGCCGGCGGCGGATTCAAGCTTCGTGGAGCAGGAGAAGGTGCATTCACTGAATTCCTGAATATAATGCGCAAAGGTGGGTATGAGATAGCCTCAGGCTTCGAAGCATTCAACGAGCTTAAGGGCAAAGGTGGCAAACGCCCACAGAAAGTACTGATGTTTCCTGAAAACCCGACCGGACAGGTAGGCTATACCATCGACTCCATACCCGGAGCCATGACATGCGCACAGATCACTGAAGCTTGCCTCCAGACCCTTGAAAGTGTCAATCCCGATAAGTTCCTCATGATGATAGAAGGGGGTAACATCGACTGGGCTGCCCATGCTAACGACGGCGGCGGCGTGATAAAGGAGATTCTCAACTTCCAGGATGCCATCAACGTGGCCTACCAGTTCTATCTACGCCATCCATCAGAGACCCTCATAGTAGTTACTGCCGACCATGACACAGGCGGCATGGCATACGGTCGCAACGGTGGAGCCTACAATATCGCATACGCAGACGCACAGAAGATATCAAAAGATGCTTTCGCCGACTGGACACGCAATTGGGGCACTAACACCACTAACCCTACATGGGAGGAAATGGAGAAGACCTTAAAGGAGAAACTCGGATTCTGGAGCACCGTACCCGTGACAGAACAAGAGACTAAAGAACTCAAGCAGCTCTTCGACGAGACTTTCATCTCGAAAAAAGCTGAAGACGAAAAGACTCTCTATCACACTTTCAATGCTTTCACTGCAAAGGCTTTCTCAATACTTAACTACCACATGGGCATTGGCTGGACCACTACATATCACGCCGGCAATTTCGTGCCCGTATATGCCGTAGGAGCGAACGCCAACTATTTCACCGGTAGCCTCGACAATGCTGACATTCCTAAACTCATCAAGAGAGCTGCCGGCTTGTAATATGGCTAAACAAAAATTCTACGTGGTTTGGGTCGGTCGCGAGCCGGGCGTCTATGACAACTGGAGCGACTGCGAAGAGCAGATTCTCAATTTCCCGGGAGCCAAATTCAAGAGCTTTTCTTCCGCAGCTGAGGCTGCACAAGCTTATCGAGGAAGTGATGACGACAGTAATCCCGCTGATCTCGGTTCGCTGCTGATAGCCGCCGCAGACCGTCGCGAGACGACACCCAACATTCCAACCTACATGTCTAACCCTGACATTGACAAGACTGCTTGGGCTGTCGATGCTTCATGTCAGGGCAACCCCGGCATTATGGAATATCGTGGTGTGGAACTCTCTACGGGAAAGGAAATTTTCAGGGTGGGGCCGTTTCAAGACGGTACCAACAACATTGGAGAATTTCTGGCAATCGTGCATGCTCTGGCTGAAATGAACCGTCGCAACGAGTGGCATAATATATATTCCGACTCCAAGACAGCACAAGCATGGATTCGCAATCGGCAAGTAAAGACCCAACTCAAGCAGACCGACCGCAACGCAAAGCTCTTCGAACTTCTCGGACGCGGCCTCGTATGGATACGCTCCCATTCCTGGCCCGTGAAGATAATGAAATGGCAGACCGAGTTATGGGGAGAAATCCCTGCAGACTTCGGCCGAAAATAACAGAAAAATATGCAACTTAGACACTGGATAACCGACCTGCTAAACTCGATGCTCTCACCCGAGACGGCAGAACATCTCATAAGCCCTACACTCCTCCTGCTGGTAGTGCTGATATCAGTAGCTTCCTATTTCCTATGCGTGCGAATAGTGACTCCGCTTACAGATTTCATAACACGCAAGACAGAGACTGAGTGGGACGACGATATTCTCAACGAGAAGGCCATGCGCGCTTTCTCCCAACTCGCTCCCGCCCTAATCCTCGCATGGCTGCTGCCACAGGCATTCTCCAACCACGAATGGGGAGTGCTCCTTATCGAGAAACTCACAAAGGTATATATCGTATACGCAGTTGTCAACTTAATCTGCGTTCTTATATCCAATACTGTCGACGGTTTTGAGAAACGCGACAAAGCGGCAGAGCACAATCTTACAGTAATAGAAGGAGCGATAAAGCTCGTTCTTGTGCTGGTTGGTATCATAATCGGACTCAGTATCCTTTTCGACAAGAAACCAGGGATGGTGCTCACTGGTTTCGGTGCCTCGGCGGCAGTACTTATGTTGGTGTTTCAAGACACAATCAAGGGATTCGTGGCGGGAGTGCAGCTAACACTCAACAATATGCTCAAGAAGGGTGATTGGATCATCTGCGACAAGGCTGGAGCCAATGGTGAAGTGCAAAGTATCAAACTCACCACTGTCAAAGTGCGCAATTGGGACAATTCCATCGTGACAATCCACCCCTACACACTCATCACCGACTCTTTCCGTAACTATCAGAACATGCGTGAGGTAGGGGCACGCCGCGTATCAAGATCCATCTACATCGATTTTGACTCAATTCGCTTCCTATCCAAGGAGGAAATCGACAGGCTGATGGAAAGAGAGCTGATTACGGAGCACTCAATCAAGCATGCGAAGCAAGAAGTCAACCTCTCCCTATTCCGAAAATACCTGATACGTTATCTCACGTCACATCCCGAGGTGATCAAGAAGCATCCTGACCCTGCCGTAATATTGATGGTACGCCAACTCCAACCAACTCCACAAGGTCTTCCCCTTGAGCTCTACTTCTTCACCCGCATCACATCCTGGGCTGCCTACGAACGGCTGCAAGCCGACATCTTCGACCACATCTACGCTTGTGTGCGCGAATTCGGCCTCCGCATCTATCAGGCACCTTCCGGAAATGATTTCCGAAGCATCCGCATCGAAAACAAATAATCCCATCTATGGTCCATAGACATCTCCATAGACCTTAATTAAACAAAACTCACTCAAAAATTTGGCAAATTGCCAAATTTTCATTAACTTTGCACCGCTTTTTGACGAAAGGATGCCCCATACATAGGGAGAGAGACCCTGGAGCAGTCCTTTTTAAGAAAGGCAACAATCTATTTTTTAACTTATTAAACTCTCAACAAAATGCATCTTTCAACTGAAGAAAAACAGGCTATCTTCGAGAAGTACGGTCAGGGCAAGAACGATACAGGAAGCCCCGAAAGCCAGATTGCACTCTTCTCTATCCGTATCAAGCACCTCACTGAGCACCTTAAGAAGAACCACAAGGACCACGCTACTGCTCGTGCCCTTAAGGCTCTTGTAGGTCAACGCCGTAGCCTTCTCGACTACCTGACTCGCAAGGATATCAACCGCTACCGCGCTATCATCGCTAAGAAGGAACTCGGTATCCGTCGCTAATCAGGTGGATCCTGACTACAAAAACTAAAGGTCCAATTCCTTCACAGAAGGAATTGGACCTTTATGTTTTCAGCATTGTCCGCATCGTCATCAAAAGGACGACTGCCATCTCAAAATTGACAGCAATCACAACGCTGAAAACAACGAAAACGACGAAAACGATGACAACGATTAGAAACTTTCTTGAAAAGCTCCCCCCATGGACGCTGACGATTGTCTGCTTCCTCGCCATCTGCTGGCTGACGCTGGCCCCTCACCCACTACCGGAAAACGACATCCCTCTTTTCCCAGGTGCAGACAAGCTAGTGCATGCCATAATGTTTGGAGGGTTCACACTCTGCATCATACTCGACTGGAACCGCCGGCACGGTTGGCCCGTCAAAATCCAAAAGGCCGACGCGTTTGCCCCGGAAATAGCCTCAGCTTTCGGCATCGTCACCGAAATCCTTCAGTGGAAAATGGATGCCGGAAGATCCGGAGACATTTGGGATCTCGTCGCTGACATTTCAGGAGCTTTCCTTGTCTGTGGCATATGTTGTGTATATAAAATCAAACAGCAAAACCAACTGAAATCATGAAAAGACTCATTTTGCCAATCGCTCTCACACTATTACTCTCAGGAGGAATGCCTGCCTACTCCTCCGACTTCAAGGAATACACCCCTACCGATGAAATACTGAAAGCCCGTAAGGAGTTTTCCGACAACCGCTTTGGAATATTCCTTCATTGGGGCATTTACAGCATGATGGGACAGGGGGAATGGTATCTAAACTACGGACCTAACGCTCAGGAATACGCCAAAGCCGCCTCCGGATTTTATCCGGCAAATTTCAACGCCCATGATTGGGTGAAAGCAATCAAAGACTCCGGAGCAAAATATATTTGCCTAACCTCTCGCCATCACGACGGATTCTCCATGTGGGACACCGACCAATCAGACTACAACATCGTAGATGCCACCCCATTCGGGCGCGACATACTGAAAGAGATTGCAGAAGAATGCCGGAAGCAAGGAATAAAGCTCCATCTTTACTATTCCCATCTCGATTGGACTCGTGATGATTATCCGCAAGGACGCACCGGCCACGACACCGGTCGCGACCCATCTAAGGCCAAATGGCCCCACTATTATGACTTTATGAATGCACAGCTTACAGAGCTGCTCACACGCTACGGCGACATCGGAGCAATCTGGTTCGACGGTTGGTGGGATCACGACGAAGATGCTACCCCTTTCGACTGGCAACTCCCGGAGCAGTATGCACTGATCCACCGTCTGCAACCATCATGCCTTGTAGGAAACAACCATCATCAGAATCCTTTCCCGGGAGAAGACATTCAGATATTCGAGCGTGACATACCGGGACAAAACACTGCAGGATATTCAGGGCAGGAAATATCGCGTCTTCCACTAGAGACATGCCAGACCATGAACGGGATGTGGGGTTACAAGATAATGGACCAAAACTACAAGGATAACCCTACACTGATCCGCTATCTCATCAATACAGCCGGGATGGGGGCTAATCTTCTCCTCAACATAGGCCCGCAACCCAATGGAGAACTTCCGGCAGCTGCCCTGCAACGACTGAAGGAAATGGGTGAATGGATGGACAAAAACGGCGATACCATCTACGCCACTGAAGGCAGCGACTTCCCTGCACAGTCATGGGGCACTTCCACACGCAAGGGCAACCGTCTGTTCGTGCATATACTTGAGCCTGAATCAAACCATATATTCGTGCCTACAGTTGCAAAAGTGAAAGCTGCGAAAGAATTTGTCTCAGGGAAAAAAGTGAAATATGAAAAACTTCCCGATGGCGTGATGCTGCATCTTGAAGCAATCCCACAGGATATAGACTTTATCGTGGAATTAGACGCTCCACTCCAATAAAACGCCGCCAACACCGAAAACAATGACAACGACGAAAACACTTCTTGAGATATGTGCTGCCGATATCGACAGCGTATATGCCGCCGCCCGAGGAGGTGCCGACAGGGTGGAACTTTGCTGTGCTCTAAGCGAAGGGGGCCTGACACCATCTTTTGGAATGATAGAAGAGGCCTTGAACGTAGAGGGAATAAAGGTGAATGTGCTGATCCGGCCACGCTCTGGCGATTTCATATATTCAGCAGAGGAACTGCGGGTCATGACGCGCAACATCGAAACTTGCCGACACCTTGGTGTCAACGGCGTGGTATTCGGAGCATTGACTCCGGAAGGAGACATCGATATGGAAGCTTGTCGCCGCATGGCTGAAGCTGCTGAGGGCATGCACATGACTTTCCATCGCGCCTTCGACATGTGCAGGGATCCACGGAAGGCTGTCATCGACATTCAGGCACTCGGATTCGACCGTATTCTGACTTCTGGGCAAGAGGTGTCCGCAATGGCAGGGTCTGCGCTTATACGGGAACTCCAAACAGAATTCCCCGACATGATATTCATAGCGGCAGGAGGTGTAATTCCAAGTAATGTTATAGAAATAGTGGCGGATACTGGCGTCAGAGAAATTCACGCCTCCGCTAAGACATCGGTAGAATCTAGGATGACTTTCCGCCGTATGAGTGTCAGCATGGGGAAAGCAGGAATGGACGAATACGCTCGACAGACGAGCGATACCGAAAAAATTCGCCAAATAGTAGCCAAACTAAACACGAAATGAAAACACTTTACAAATCCATACCCCTTCTCCTTCTCTCCGGAATGGCTCTTTCCTCTTTTGCCGACATCATAACCCCTGAAATTGAGAAGGATTTCCATGACAGGCTCACCACCATTGAAAGAGCCGGCAGACTGAAGCTTAACGAACGCGATCTCTCAAAAGAACAGAGCGATGCGCTGAAGATGCTTTATGCATATATGCCACTTCCTGATATGACCGACCGCAATGTTGACTATTATCTCCGGTATGTAGTAGATCCGGCATTGAAGGCAAGGAGGGAGATGCCTTGGGGCAACAAAGTCAACGACACTCTCTTCCGACATTTTGTGCTTCCGGTGCGCGTCAATAACGAAGCTCTTGACCAACATCGTCCCGAATTCTATTCGCAACTTAAAGAGAGGGTCAAGAATCTCTCCATGGCTGATGCAATCTTGGAAGTCAACCATTGGTGTCATGAAAAAGCTACATATCAACCCTCCGATGGGCGTACCCACTCCCCTCTCCAGACTGTAGGCTCGGCAATAGGGAGATGTGGAGAAGAATCCACATTCACGGTAGCAGCCCTGCGTTCCGTCGGCATACCGGCTCGCCAGGTCTATACCCCACGCTGGGCACATACCGACGACAACCACGCCTGGGTGGAGGCTTGGGCTGACGGCGAATGGCACTTCCTGGGGGCTTGCGAGCCGGAACCGGTTCTTGACCTCGGATGGTTTAATGCCCCAGCTTCCCGCGGTATGCTGATGCATGCACGCGTATTCGGCAACTATGCAGGAGATGAGGAGCGCCTTGAGAAAATCGACGGCATTACCTTCATCAACGTGACAGACCACTACGCACCTGTAGACACAATAACTGTTCGTGCTGTATATCCCGACGGCTCTCCCGCATATGATGCAGATGCCTCTTTCCGTCTATATAACTATGCCGAATTTTATCCCATAGCGGAGAAAAAGACCGACAGACATGGAGAGGCATCCCTTGTGGCAGGACTCGGAGATCTGCTGCTTTGGGTCAGCGACGGCCAACAATTTGGCTTCACAAAGGGATCTGTGGGCAAAGACCGTCACCTCACAGTCACACTCTCCCTTAAAGACTCAAGCGTTATTAATGAAGACTTTGACATAACGCCTCCGGCAGCCACAAATGCCGATGTCGCAGTGAGTGATATCCGGCGAAAAGCCAACGACATACTTATACAGCGCGAAGACTCGCTCCGGAGCGCCTATACTGCAACTTTTTGTTCGGAAGATGACGCGAGAAGAATTGCTAAAATCCTTGAGGTAGATGCCGAACGTCTAATCCCTGTGATGCGAATGGCAAGAGGCAATCATGCTACCCTCACCGGATTCCTGAGGAATCTTCCACGAGATACCCGTGAAAAAGGACTTCTTCTGCTTGAGTCTCTTACAGAAAAGGATCTCACCGATGTCAGCCGCGAGGTGCTCGACGATCATATTGTAGCTGCCGACCAAGGTTTTGGCCCTCTCTTTGGCGAATACATAATGTCGCCCCGTATAGCAGCTGAAGAATTGACCCCTTTTCGCAGTTTCTTCTGCCATGCGATGCCTCAGGAGCAAGCGGAGGAATTCCGCAATAATCCGAATTTATGGGTAATCTGGGTAGAGAACAATATCCAAACACAACAGGCTTGGTATCCGGAGCAAATCACTATGAGTCCGGAGGCAGTGTGGCGTGTAAGGAATACATCTCCTCTGTCTCGCGATCTATTTTTTGTAGCCGGAGCACGCAGCTTTGGCATCCCGGCCCGCATCGACCCCATAACGGGCAAGACCCAATGGGCGGATGCATCCGGACGTTGGACCGATGCAGTGTTTGGAGGAGAAAAGCAAGCTGCCGCAGAAAATAATGAGGGCATTCTGAAAATGGATTATCAACAGACTGCCCACATTCCCGATCCTAAATACTATTCGCATTTCACTGTGTCAAAGATGGCGGGTGGAGAACCAGTCTTACTCAACTACCCTGACTTCATAGGGCTGTCAGAGACATTCGGGCTCGGCGAGAAACTTGACAATGGCACATACCTGACAGTGACAGGCCAGCGTATGGCTGATGGGGGCGTGCTTGCCCATATGGAGAGCGTGAATTTGAATGATGACGCAGTTACTGTCCCGCTTACAATACGCCGCGACCCCAGCAAGGTGCAGGTGATCGGTTCTTTCGACTCCGAAAGCCGTTTCCTCCCAAAAGGCTCCGAAAAGCCATCCTCATTGCTTTCTGCCACAGGACGTGGGTACTATACCCTTGTGCTCCTCAAGGCAAACCATGAGCCTTCCAACCATATTCTACGCGATCTGGCAGAGGCTGCTCAACAGCTTGACGATTGCGGACGCCCAATAGTGGTGCTGACGCAAGGGGATGGTTTCGGCATTGACCTCTCCGATTTCCCGAGGCTTCCGGAATGTGCCATCCTCGGCAGCGATCCTGACGGAACCATCTTGGCCGGATCCACAGAAGGCGTCACACTCCCCTCTTTAGATCTTCCGCTTATTCTTGTGGCAGACACCTTCAACCGTGTGGTCTTTGCTTCGCAGGGATACACCATCGGCATAGGCGACCGCCTTGCCACACTGCTGCGCCAGCTCCGCTAAATTACACTTTTTTAAGCACCAGTACAGCATCTGCGAAAGCCGCCTTGGCATCCGTAAGCTCAAGCACCGAAGGCCACGCTGCGATATTAAATCTCGGCCTCTGTATGCGCGACCGTACAGATACCACCACACTGCGTCCGTCATCAGATTTCTTTGCTCCCGTGGCAAAAAGTCCTATCGGCGACTGCACATGCGTAGCAAGTGCTTCCATCGATTTCTCGTCTACTTCATATCCGTCAGGGATATTGAGTGTTATGTCGTAGTTTTCTTGAATGGGAGCAGAAAATTCGATGTCTACCATACGCTCTCTCTCCACTCCTTCTATTCGATGGTTGTCGCCTGCTATGTTTCCTATCTTTACAATAAGCTCATCGCCGGCTGCGGAAGTAAAATCAGGCACTTTGGCATCAAAGGAAAGTTTGAACTCAGGATGTTGCGGTGTGATTCCAAATTCCAGCACCTTGACATTTGAAATCTCTGCATCGTCGCCCACATAGATTTTATCGTAAAGATTTTCGGCACTCTCCTTCAAACCGTTTTCATACTCTACTTCATCAATAGCCTTCTTCTTGTATCCTTTTGAAGGGTCTATACCAAGATATTCCTCCATGGCTTCCATCCAGTTGCCAATAGTAATGAAGTCTCCCGACATGTTTTTTGTAACCCCTGTAAAGACAAGATTATTGGCAACCATCGCGTCATTGTCATCCCCAAGAGTCACTATGGAGTTGATCAAGATTTTATTATCACCGGGTTTGGAGTCAGGTGTCGTGATTATGGTCGGCATGGTGATATCCCATAGTTTGCTTCTGTCTCCGGGGTATGATGCACATATCTGGCCCTGATATGTAGATGGGAGCTCACCAGGCAAAAAAGAGTCAAGACTGTTGCCGAGATAGAGACGTCCGTCCACAAGCACTCCGAAGTCAGGCTGACGCCAATTCAATATCTCATTTGTGGGCACATCAGTAGTAGGAGTGACAAATGCTACGCCGGCAGTCTCCGCGAGTTTCTCTTTCTTCAAGATGTCGCAAAACATAATGGCAAGCCAATAGTCTGACGCTGTCTGGTCCTTATCGGTCGTATTGACATAATTGGCGGCTGCCCAAGCCATATCCTGTAGTTCCTCTGTAGAAGCTTCCGGATGTGCCTTACGGTAATCCTTGATAACACGTCGAATCTTACCTGGCAAAGTGGAAGTGTCATAATTAGCGGCTGCAAGCCCAAGAGAAATGTCGCGGAATATCGTGCCAGGCAAAGGATCCTGATACAGTCCTCCCCCACGCGAATATTTGGGATAAAAGCGGTAGGGCGAAGTGTTGTTGAGTATATAAAAATCATAGAATGGCACTTCCCTGATTTCATTCACATAGCGCTTGTCTGTCAACACCGGAATGTTGCTTCCGCGTAGCCACGCCGTAAAGTCTCCCGAGTCATTGATTGATGTATCCAGCTTCGGCACTCCGTTGTATCCTCTGAACTCCACCGTAAGCTTAGGGTCGAAGATTCCTTCCACCACTACGTCAAGCACAGGATAGTCAGCCGTCAGCACCACTCTTTGCTTAGAAAGGTCAATCTCACTTGCCATGTTACGCTGATAGGTGAAATATTCAAGCACGTCGCCCGGTTCAAGCCCCGGAATGTCGATTATTCTTGACGACCTTTTTTTGCTTCCTCCCTTCTTTCCCTCATCAATTACGAAAGCCTTTGAGAGGTCAACTTCGGTCATAGTCCCATCCGGTTTATAGATACGCGCACCGAATGCATGGTCTGCCTCAGCAAGACTCTTGCGAAAGCGAGCCTTTACTTTGCGCGACTCTCCGAATTCATGCTTTGAAAACTCTTCCACAGCCTTTGAGTCGAGCAACTTCACCATACGCCTCGTAAAGGTTTCGCTTTCCGAGCGTGTCTCCACACCCCTCATGTCTTCAAACGCCTTATAGTCGGCGTTGATATAATTGTACTCTCCTATTATCACGGCTGAGACCCCCTCTTTGAGCGAATCAGGGATCTCCCGGTAGGGATCAAAAAGATCCGGACGGGTGTTCCATACTTTTTCCGCCGCCTTGCGGAAGAACTTCGTATCGGCACTCTTTGCCATAATTGGTATCAGAGCTGCAAACATCAGAGTTATAATTATTCTTTTCATATCATTTCTTAATTAAGTTGTCAGGTTGATGGGGAGAGTATTATCTGTGTGTCGGAAGCTCGTCGCAAAGCCTTCACCCCTGCATTCCTTTTGGAGATTTCAGAAGGTGCGGCTTCAAGAGATTTCGTACGGATTTTTGCCACACACAACAGCTTGCCATTATCCTCCTCATAGGCAATGGTGGCATCATACCACTCATCTTCTATCTCCAACGGAGTCGGGAGCGAATCTGGCTTATACCCATCCGGCAGGTTGACGACATACGTATATCGGTTCGCATATCCATTACTAAGCGAATAAGGCCGTATTCTCCCTGTGGTGTCCACTTGCTCGATCAAGGCATCGCGCAATGGCTGCAGGTCAAGATAGATCTTATCCCCTATCTTCTTTGCAGCGTTCTTCTCCACGACTTTTCCACATATCGATATCTTGCTGTTTGTCGGATTGCAATCTATCGTAAGATCAGAAGCCTCACCGCTCTTTCGGGGATAGTTGAGTATTCTTTTGGCGAGCAACTCGCGGTTGCGTGGTTCGGTATTGGCAGACGCAGTAAGGAATGCAGATTTTTTTGTTCCATACAGTTCTATGCATAGATTGCCTGCAAGGTCATTTCCATCGATGTTGAATTCCGCCATGATATATTCCCCATCCTCTCCTATTCCAGGGTCAGGCACACGGGCCAATATGCAATCAGCTCCATTTTCTACCATCACCTGCCGCCCGCGAATGGTTGGTGGTATGTAGCCTGGGGCAGCCCAGGTCGTAGTCCCATCGAGAAAGAGTATCGTGTCAGGAAGCACACAGGCTGCAATAACATGGTTGCCCGAGCATAGAGCAGGCACCTTATCCCATTCAAAAGGAATGTCACCGTTTGTGCCCGTCCAGACAAGTCTCCCATCCAGTCCGTTGCTCTTTAGGAGCGCTTTGATCAGATTGGCAGAACCTTTGCAGTCGCCGGCTCTGTTTTTCAATACATCGGGAGCCGGCTCAGGACGGAATGCATATTCCCCATGCTCGATGGCAAGATAACGTATATTACGGCGTACCCAAGAAGCCGTGCTGTCGGCTATGGCCTGCGCACCGGAAGCTTTTGATGCTATCTCAGCAGCAAGCCGATCTATCTCGGGGCTGCCGGCATCCGAACCCTCCGTGAACTTACGGAAATGATGGTACAGGTCATTTACGTCCTCAAACATTCCGGTCACTACCAACTGGGGAGCCGATACAGAGGCTGACGGAGCCCCTTTCTCCGGCTTATACGCCGGAAGATCCGTAATCTCGGCAATATATTCCATCGAACCATCGGGCAAAGTGGTTTTCGAAAACACAATGTTGTCAGGCAGACAGAAAGGCTCCACCTTGATGCGTCCGGCAAGGGATGCTGGCACTTTGATTATGGTGCGTCCTTTGGCTATATGGTAGGGAGAGGCAAGCTTGATGTCGCAGAAATGCTCCGGTGACTTATATGTCTGCTGGAAGGTGACTTTCACTTTCTTGTCTTTCTTCACCGGGACGCGCATATAGCATATGCGGGAGCCATCGTAGAAGACATCTGAGCTTTGCCAACTTCTATAATATGGTTTGGCACCTGGGGCTGATGCTTTGTCGATCGAAACATTGTCGTTGTAAAAAGCTACGGCATCTGCAAACCCGTTCGTACGTAGGGCAGTGTAGGTGGTCTCTTCCACTGATTTCACAGAGGATAATTCGCCATTTTTTTCATTAAGCGTATAGATCTGGATTTCTTCATCAATCACTACATTGTCGGAGTTTTCTGGCGTTGCAGCATATCCGGAAAGAAATCCGGCAAAGAGGATAAAGAGGGTTAGGACCCATACGTTGACATTGTATCGCTTCATACGTAATATGTCTGTTGGTTAGTATCCGAATACAAAGCTACAAAAAAATATCTGAAAAACAAATTATTTTACAAAAATTATAGATGGGTCGGATTTTATTATTAATTTTGTCCGCTCGATCTACAATGACGAAAACGACAAAAACGATGACAACGACGAAAACAGATATCATATTGAAGGGAGTGGCGGCTAAGACCGGACTTCCGTTGAAAGGAGTGACTGCAGTGGTGAACTTGCTTGATGAAGGGGCAACAGTCCCTTTCATAAGCCGCTACCGCAAGGAACTGACCGGAAGCATGGATGAAGTGGCTGTTCGAGCTGTGGAATCAGCACTCAAGAGCCAAAGGGAACTTGAAGCGCGCCGCGATTTCATACGCGAGGCGATAGAAAATGCCGGTAGCCTTGATGCCAAGACTGCCGAGGCTATCGACAGTGCCGCCACCATGACCGAACTCGAGGATGCCTACGCCCCCTACAAGCCTAAAAAACGGACACGAGCCACCATAGCACGCGAGAAAGGACTTGAACCTCTTGCCAAGATGATAATGACGGGCAATCCGAAAGATTGTGAGGATGCTGCAAGGCGATTCGTCGGTAAAAACTGTGTGACAGACGCAAAGGAGGCTCTTGCAGGTGCTTCCGACATCATAGCCGAATGGGCATCGGAGTCTCCACGCCTGCGCAATATCACACGCAATCACTATCAGCGGGCAGCCTCGGTGGCCTGTACTCCGGCGAAAGGGAAGGATGACGAGCTAAAGGCATCTCCCTTCGCACAGTATGCCGATTTCTCACAGAGTGTGAGACGCATGCCCTCCCATCAATACTTGGCACTACGCCGTGCGGAGACTGAAGGTCTTTTAAAAGTAAAATATGAGCTGCCTGAGAAGGGAGCGGAATTGCGAGACAAACTTATGGACAACTTTGGCCCACGCTATGCATCGAGGGAGTGTTCCGACCTTATTGATGCCGCTGTGGAGGATGCGGCAAAGCGGTTGCTGTGCCCATCTGTTGAGACAGAGGTATCTGCTTCTTTGAAGGAAGAGGCTGACAAGGTGGCGATCGATATTTTCGCTGGCAACTTGCGCCAGCTTCTGCTCGGGGCTCCACTTAAGGGACACCGCATACTTGCCATCGACCCTGGTTACAGGACCGGATGTAAGGTGGTGGCTCTTGATCAGCAAGGCAATCTCCTTGACGACTCTGTTATCTATCCGGTGCCACCGCGCAATGACTTCGAAGGAGCTCATAAAACCCTCCAACGCCTTATCAGCCGCCATCACCTTGACACGGTAGCGATTGGCAATGGCACTGCTTCGCGAGAGACTGAGAAATTCGTTAAAGGGAGCGGTCTCGTGCCAGAGAAATCTGTATATGTGGTAAGCGAAAACGGAGCGTCAGTCTATTCCGCCTCCGACGTTGCGCGTAAGGAATTTCCCGACAAGGATGTCACCGTGCGTGGAGCAGTATCCATCGGCCGACGTCTGATCGACCCTCTTGCCGAACTTGTGAAAATCGACCCGAAGTCAATCGGTGTGGGCCAGTATCAGCATGATGTAGACCAAGCCAAACTTAAGGATATGCTTGATTATACGGTGATGAGCTGTGTGAATGCAGTCGGTGTAGATGTCAATACAGCAAGCGAACAACTTCTGTCGTATGTATCGGGCATCGGCCCTGCTCTGGCTAAGAATATAGTGGTTTATCGCACAGCAAACGGTGATTTCCGCACCCGTAAGGAACTGAAGAAAGTACCCCGTCTTGGTGACAAGGCTTTTGAACTAAGTGCCGGTTTCCTCCGGATTCCTGGTGGCGATGAACCTCTTGACAACACCGGCATACATCCCGAGAGCTACACTCTTGTGAAGGAAATGGCGAAGAGCATCCATCGCGACGTATCGGAACTCCCCGCTCAAGCTGAGCTCCTCGACAGCATTGACATAAAGGCACTTGCCGATAAGGGCATCGGAGGACTTGAGACCATGACGGACATCATTGCAGAACTCAAGAAGCCCGGTCGCGACCCTCGCACCGACGACGACAATGAGGCATTCACCCCAGGAGTAGAAGACTTTGACCATATCGTGGAAGGGATGGTGCTCCCGGGCATCGTCAACAATATCACGGCATTCGGTGCCTTCGTCGACTTGGGGATAAAAGAAAACGGCCTCCTCCATATCTCGCGGATATCGAAGAGGCGCATATCTTCCGTAGGAGAGGTATTGAAACTTGGTCAGCGCATAGAGGTCAAGGTCATCGACATCGACCGGCCGCGCAAACGGATAAGCCTTGAATTGGTTTAAGCTCCTAATAACTTCGCAAGGGTTTGCACTCCTTTGGTAGCAGGTTCGGCAATGACCGTCAGATTGGGGATTGCCGGCGTTGAGGCGGGGTTCGGGTCTATATAATAGATCGGGACTCCAGGTCGTACGCTATAGATAAGTCCTGCTGCCGGGTAGACGGCAAGGCTTGTGCCTATTACGCAGAAAATGTCGGCCTCATGGGCAAGCTCCATAGCCTTCTCGATGTTGGGCACAGCCTCCTGGAAGAAGACGATATGCGGACGCATCGGGTCGCCGTTCTTGCCTCGCGTTGCCGGAGTGGTGTCAAGGTTGTCGGGGGATAGTGTCTCCACATATTCCGGGTGGATGATGGAGCGTATCTTCATCAGCTCACCATGGAGATGGAGGATATTCTTCGATCCGGCACGCTCATGCAGGTCATCTACGTTCTGCGTGATGATATAGACGTCATAGTCCTTCTCAAGCTCCACAAGGGCACGGTGGGCGGCATTCGGCTCTGCCTTCAGAAGATCGTGGCGACGCTGGTTGTAGAACTCATGCACCAACTCCGGATTCCTTCTGAAACCGTCGGCTGAAGCCACGTCCATTACGGGATAGTTCTCCCATAGCCCTCCGGCATCGCGGAATGTCTTGATCCCCGACTCGGCGCTGATTCCCGCGCCTGTGCTTATCACTAACTTCTTTTTCATCATTTCTCTCTCATAAATATCTGGATGGGGGTGCCGTGGAAGTCCCATTTGGCGCGTATCTTGTTCTCAAGGAAGCGTCGGTAAGGCTCTTTCACCCACTGGGGCAGGTTGCAGAAGAATACGAATGTCGGGATAATGGAATCCTTGAGCATAGTTACGTATTTGATCTTCACAAACTTTCCCTTGTTGCTTGGCGGCGGAGTGACTGCGATTTCCTCGAGCATATAGGTGTTGAGCTGAGAGGTCGGTATCACTCGGCGACGGTTCTCGTACACCTTCACCGCCGTCTCAAGCACATTGAATATGCGCTGTTTCGTCAGTGCCGATGCAAAGATGATAGGGAAGTCGGTGAAAGGCGCAAACTTACCCCTTATCGCGGCTTCATAGCGTTTCTGAGATTCCAGGCTTCGGTCTTCTACGAGGTCCCACTTGTTGACACATACCACCAGGCCTTTCTTGTTTTTCTGGATGAGTGAGAAGATGTTGGCATCCTGCCCCTCAATACCACGGGTGGCGTCGATCATCAGTATGCAGACATCAGAAGCCTCTATGGCACGTATCGAACGTATCACGGAGTAATATTCGATGTCTTCGTTCACCTTCTGCTTCTTGCGGATACCGGCGGTATCTACCAGATAGAAGTCAAAGCCAAACTTATTGTATCTGTGATATATCGAATCGCGAGTAGTGCCGGCGATGTCCGTCACTATATGGCGTTCCTCTCCTATGAAAGCGTTGATGAGGGATGATTTTCCCGCATTCGGACGTCCTACGATAGCGAATTTGGCAATATTTTCTTCTGTCTCCTCCTTGTCAGGAGTGTCTGGGAAATCCTTGATCACTTCATCAAGAAGGTCTCCGGTGCCTGATCCGTTGGCCGAAGACACCTCGATGGGGTCGCCCAGACCGAGTGAATAGAATTCCGCTACATTATATTTCGAATCGCTCTTGTCTTCCTTGTTGGCCACGAGGATGATAGGCTTCTTGCTTCGGCGCAGTATAGCCGCCACCTTGTCGTCAAGGTCGGTGACCCCTACCGAGGCATCCACCACGAAAAGGATAACGTCTGCCTCCTCGATGGCAATGTGCACTTGCTTGTTGATCTCCTCCTCGAATACGTCGTCGGAGTTGACCACCCAACCGCCGGTGTCGACGATTGAGAATTCCTGGCCGTCCCAGTCTACTTTGCCATACTGACGGTCGCGCGTGGTGCCCGACGTGTCATCTACAATGGCGGCCCTTGTCTGCGTCAAACGGTTGAAGAGCGTGGATTTGCCCACGTTCGGCCGCCCTACTATTGCTACTAATCTGCTCATGGTTTATTTAATTCATAATGCATTGCGCATTTTATTCAATATATCCGAATTGGCGAAGTTTATTCTCGCGGTTTCTCCAGTCTTTCTCAACCTTCACGAAAAGTTCGAGATAAACCTTCTTGTCGAAAAATTTCTCGATGTCCTGACGTGCAGCGATGCCGATTTTCTTTATCTTCTCGCCACCCTTTCCGATGATAATCCCTTTCTGGGTGTCGCGTTCCACATATATCACAGCCATAATGTGGATGGAATTTTCCTTTTCCTCAAATTTCTCAACGAGAACTTCTGCAGAGTAAGGTATTTCCTTATCGTAGTTCAGTAGAAGCTTCTCGCGGATAATTTCTGTGACGAAGAAACGCATAGGCTTGTCGGTCAGCGCATCCTTGCCGAAGAATGGAGGCGATGGGGGAAGAAGCTCAACGATACGGTTCTTTAGATTCTCCACATTGAAGTTCTGGATCGCGCTCACAGGGAAAATCTCAGCATTAGGCAGACGTTTCTTCCAAGCATCTACGAGTGCTTCAAGTTCTTCATTGTTTTTGAGAAGGTCTACCTTGTTGATTACCAACAGTACCGGCACAGTCTCCTTTGCCACGCGGTCAAGGAAGTCCTTGTGTTTCTCCGGGTCCTCCACCACGTCGGTAACGTAGAGCAGGATGTCGGCATCGGTCAGGGCACCTTCCGAGAACTCCAGCATTGACTCCTGGAGCTTATATTTGGGCTTCAGCACCCCCGGGGTGTCGCTGAAGACAATCTGATATTCGGGTGTGTTGACGATGCCGGTGATACGATGGCGCGTGGTCTGCGCCTTGGATGTGATGATTGAAATGCGCTCACCTACGAGGTCGTTCATCAGCGTAGACTTGCCTACGTTAGGGTTTCCTACGATATTAACGAAACCAGCACGATGAGTGCCTGTGTATTCGGGGGCTGCCACGGGAGTATTCTCCGTCTCGGCGTTGATTTTGATTTCTTCCATAATTTTATATTGTGTTTTTCAGTTTGTTAATAATTTAGAACTCTGTGAAGGAGAAAGGGAGAAGACTGGAGATGGAGGGGAAAATGTAGGTCGCATCTGCGCCATATAGTATCACTTCGATAGGTCCATACAGGTGCTCATACTCAAGAAGCGACTGCCGGCATGCTCCGCAAGGAGAAATCGGACTGCTCTGGAACGCAGCCTTATCCTCTTCTCCTTTAGGCATTCCGCCCACATTGCGGGCGGCAATGGCTATTTTTTTCATTGGCATGCCGGGATTGAGAGCCGAGGCTTGCCAGCAGGCATTCCGCTCGGCGCAAATCCCTGATGGATACGCAGCATTCTCTTGGTTGGAGCCGCTGACGATCGACCCGTCAGCCATACGTATGGCCGCACCCACATTAAAGCGTGAATACGGCGCATAACTGCGGTAGGTCATGCCTTTGGCTCTGTCGATCAGTTCACGGTCTTCAGCCGTAAGCTCATCCGGGGTTACCGACATATAAGTTATTTCTATCTTTTTCTCTTTCATAGTATGGATAATTATGATCACGCGCAGCATATTATTTGCTCGCGTCTACATTATTAACAAACAGCCAGTGTTTTCGGTTGAATGGTAATGGCAAGGGGCTTACAAAAAAACTTGACAAATAATTGCAAGAATCCCAAAAATGTATTACCTTTGCACTCCCGAACGTCTATGTCGTTCAGTTTTCAATGTAGTCATCGCTAACGCCTGACGGCCTGACGACTTAAAACTTAAGACTCAAAGCTGCCTCTGTAGTTCAACGGATAGAATAGAAGTTTCCTAAACTTTAGATAGGGGTTCGATTCCCCTCGGAGGTACCACAATAATCCATATCTTACATTAAAATCACAAACATTTGCAAGTTAGGGGAGATAATAGCCCCAGGATGATGTATATTTGCAGTTGAAAACATTAACTGCATCTTA
>CAYNEZ010000022.1:0-25697 GCA_964396365.1 uncultured Sangeribacter sp.
TGGGGCTTCTCACTTCCGCCGATGGATTCAACTTGAAAAACATCCTGATAGCGGCTATGAGCGGCATCATCATTTTTGTGCCCCTTTACAAAAAATATGTTAGGGGAGATAAGAAGTAGCATTACATGAAACAGGAATCAGCACAATCTCCAATCCACTCTCCCTCCACATCTGGATACGGGCTTCTGGATGACATCTCGTCGCCGGCCGACGTTCGCGCTTTGCGTCTCGACCAGCTTCCGGAGCTGTGCGCCGATATCCGGCGTTATCTGATAGACCATCTTTCCGTCAATCCGGGACACTTCGCTTCAAGCATGGGTGCCGTTGAAATTATTGTGGCGTTGCATTACGTATATGATACTCCAACTGACCATCTTTTCTGGGATGTCGGTCATCAGGCATATGCCCATAAAATTCTGACAGGAAGAAAAGAGGCTTTTGCTAATCAAAGGAAAAAAGGAGGAATCAGTGGGTTTCCTTCTCCTCTCGAATCCGAATATGATACCTTTATCACCGGGCATGCGTCCAATTCTATTTCTGCTGCGCTCGGAAGAGCGATTGCAGACCGAAACACGCCCGGAAAGGAAAAATGCAAAACAGTGGCAGTAATCGGCGATGCATCCATAAGTGGAGGATTGGCTTTCGAGGGTCTGAATAATGTGGCCAACAACCCCAACAATCTTCTTATTATTCTCAACGATAATGAGATGAGCATTGATGCGAATGTGGGTGGGCTTCATACTTATCTTTCTGAACTTTCTACATCAGCCGGCTATAATAAATGGAGGTCTAAACTTTATAATGCGTTCAGAAGGAAAGGTGTAGTGACTGAAGCTGGTAAAGGAAGAATCCAGCGCTTCGCAAACTCTGTCAAAAGCCTTGTCAGCGGAAAGCAAAATATCTTTGAAGGTCTCAACATCAGATATTTCGGACCATTTGATGGTCATGACGTGATCAAAATCGTCAAGATTCTTACGGATATCAAAGATATGGAGACTCCTCGCCTGCTCCATCTTCATACAATTAAAGGCAAAGGCTACGCTCCGGCTGAAGAAAATCCGGCAAAATGGCATGCCCCTGGCTTGTTCGATCCGGAAACTGGGGAGAAGATTTGCAAAGATACTGCCGACAGCCCCCTGCCATGGCAAGAAGTCTTCGGACGTACTCTTGTTGAGCTGGCACATCAAGACGATCGAGTGATGGGAGTGACGGCTGCCATGCCAAGCGGAACTTCAATTTCACGAATGCTTGCTGAATTTCCACTACGCACTTTCGATGTTGGCATCTCGGAAGGACACGCTGTTACATTCTCTGCCGGATTGGCTACCGGTGGCAAACGTCCTTTCACAGCAATATATTCCTCGTTCCTTCAAAGAGCTTATGACAACATAGTAAATGATGTTTGTATTCAAGGTCTCCCTGTGACTTTCTGCATTGACCGTGCAGGGATTGTGGGCGAGGATGGTGTAACCCACCACGGTCTTCTTGACATTGCGTACTTGCGGTGTATACCCAATATGAAACTAGCAGTTCCCGCTGATGAAGAGACACTCCGCAATCTTATGTTCACTTCTCTTCATTCAGATGGACCGCTGGCAATCCGCTATCCTCGTGGTAAAGCCACTACAAAAGACTGGCATACGGAGATGAAGATCATTGAAATCGGTAAGGGTCGTGTCATTTCTGAAATTCCGGGTTCCGATATAGCTATCCTTACAATCGGCCCAATCCTTAAGGATGCAATAAAAGCTGCAGAGTCTCTGAAATCAAAAGGAGTCAATACGGACATTTATGATATGATCTGGGTGAAACCTCTTGACGTGGATCTTCTCAAGCATATTGCAAGTAGCCACAAAGCAATTGTCACCGTTGAGGATGGTGTTACAACTGGAGGATTTGGAACTGCCGTTACCGAATGGTGTAGAGACAATGGCATTGACATTATAATCCACACTCTTGGAGCTCCTGACTCATGGGTGGCACACGGCACTGTGACGCAATTAAGACATGATTGCGGATATGACAGTGCCGGAATAGAGGCAGCTGTGACTGCTGTTGCTGGATTAAAATCCTAAATTCCTAAATCTATGAAAATCATCATTGCAGGTGCCGGAGAGGTAGGGACTCACCTTGCCAAAATGCTTAGCAATGAGAATCAAGATATCATTCTCATTGACAGCGATCAGCAAAAGCTTGATTCTCTCGACTCACACTATAATCTGATGACGCTTTGTGGTTCTACGTCCTCCTTTTCAACTATGCGACGGGCTGGAATCCATAACGCCGACCTTTATATTGCTGTCACTCCTTTTGAGACACGCAACATAACATCTTGCTCCATTGCAAAAAAACTGGGTGTCAGAAAGACAGTGGCAAGAATCGACAACTACGAGTTCATGAAGAAAGAAAATAAGATGATTCTTAAGGAGCTCGGTATTGATACACTGATCTATCCAGAATATCTTGCCGCTCAAGCCATTAATCTTGCTCTTTCCCATAATTGGGCTCGATATTGGGGAGAAATGGGTGAAGGTCAGCTTATTATGATTGGTGTAAAGATTCGCGACAACTCAAAACTTTGCGGTCTTAAACTTAGGGAACTCCCGGTTTCAGCTCATCACTTCCATGTGGCAGCAATCAAACGCAATGCTGAGACAGTAATTCCCGGTGGTAATGATTCGATCGAGAAAGATGATATTGTATATTTCATCACCACTCCGGAATATGTGGAGGAAGTTCGAGAACTGTGTGGCAAAAAGACCCGAATAATAAAGAAAGTGATGATAATGGGTGGCAGCCAAATCGCAATGCGATTCTGCTATGAATACCATGACAAGTATCAAATTCGCTTGATAGATATCGACCGGGAGCGTTGCGAATACATCGCTACTGAAATTCCTGAAATAGAAGTGATCAATGGTGATGGACGTGACATCGAGGTTCTTAGGGAAAACAATATCTATCAGTATGATGCATTCATGGCTCTGACCTCTAAGTCGGAGACCAATATCCTTTCCTGTCTGACTGCGAAGGATTTCGGAGTTCCTAAGACTATCGCTGATGTGGAAAACCTCCAGTTCTATAGCGTTGCGGAGAGCCTGAATATCGGCACTTCCATCAATAAGAAACTTATGGCTTCTTCAAGCATTTTTCAGATCTTGCTCGATTCCGATGAATCCAATTCAAAATTCCTTGCGCTTGCTGATGCTGAAGTATGCGAACTTGAAGTCAAAGAAAAAGCTAAGATTACAAAAGCCCCGGTCAAGGACCTTAAACTCCCCTGGGGTATGACTCTGGCAGCCCTGATACGCAACGATGGTAAGGCTGAACTAATTGGCGGTATGACCCATATTAACGCCGGCAATAAGGTAGTAGTCTTTTGTCTAACAGGTACTATTTCAAAAATCGAAAAGTGGTTCAATTAAGATTTAAACATAACGCTTATATCAATCTGCGTATGCTTTTGCGCACCATTGGTTGGCTGCTTATGGTGCTGTCCGGCTTCATGATTTTTCCCCTCGTGACGGCTTTAATATATGGAGATTCAGAAATTAGACCTATCCTTCTCTCCATGGTCATTACTCTACTTTGTGCAGTCGGTTTGATGAGTCTGAAGCCCAAAAGTAAGGAGATGGGGAAGCGAGAGGCTATTCTTCTTACTTCACTTGTTTGGGTGATACTGTCCCTGTTCGGTATGATTCCATTTTTGCTATGTGGCACCCATGAAACAGTTACAGACGCTTTTTTTGAAACTATGAGCGGTTTTACCACCACCGGAGCCTCTGTTTTGGGATCATTGAAACATGTGCCGCATTCTTTGCTCTTATGGAGATGTCTTCTACAATGGATTGGCGGCCTGGGAATCATTCTGTTCACCCTCGCTGTAGTTCCCATGCTGAATAATAAAGGTGGAATGTTGATGTTCAACGAAGAAGTGACCGGTATTACACACGATAAGCTCCGCCCTCGAGTAAGCAATACAGCGAAAACCCTGTGGGGAATATATATATCCCTTACGCTTGCATGTATCTTGTTGCTTTGGCTATCGAGTATGAACCTATTCGAAGCCATATGTCACGGTCTTTCCACCATGTCTACAGGAGGTTTCTCTACAAGCGATATGAGTGTTCGCGATTGGAACAGTCCTTACATCATCATCATTCTAACTGTGTTCATGTTTATAGGTGGTGTTAATTTCAACCTTATCTATTCTGCCGTATACGGCGACTGGAAGACTCTTACGAAAAACGACGCTTTTAAATGGTTTTGTGGGACATTGATTTTCGGATACATTGTCTTTACAATATCCATTATTGGAAAAAATCATGTTCATAGTTGGCAAGAAGTGACGATAGTCCCTCTTTTTCAAAGTGTTTCCATTCTTACTTCTACAGGTCTTGTCGTGCCTCACTTCAACCACTGGGGAGCTGTACCTTACATTGTAATGCTGATTTTCATGGCTATCGGTGGTTGTGCAGGAAGTACTTCCGGAGGAGCAAAGATCGACCGCTTCATTATTTTCTTCAAGTTCTTGAAAAATGAGATGTATCGCACCATGTTTCCATCTGCTGTCAAGACTGTAACAGTCAATGGAAGGGGCACATCCTATATCATTGTTATGAAAGTGCTTGCTTTCATTGCTCTCTATTTCCTTGTCATATTTATCGGTGGCTTTTTGCTGACGGTGCTTGGGGTTCCGTTTGATGAGAGTTTCTTCTATTCTCTATCGGCGATTTCTAACGCAGGGATTGGAACTGAAGTGCAGCAAGGGGTGTCCTGCTTCTCTATGATTCCGGATGCGGCAAAATGGATATTGAGCTTTGTCATGCTTACCGGACGTCTCGAACTCTACACTATCCTTCTCCTCTTCACTCCGGCTTTTTGGAAAAAATAATGAAGCGACGGGCCCGAGAGTCCGTCGCTTCATAATTTAATTCATCATATTAAGAGGCATATGGCATATGCATGTGCCACTCTATGTCATTCAGCAGCTATCTCATATATATTCTCAGCCATACCTTTGTCTATCTTGATATAGTTTCCAAATACTTCCCCTTTATTTTCTGTCACCTTCTCAGCGAGCAACTTTACATCAGGATTTTCCACACCCAATTCTTTCATATTGACCGGCATTCCAATGGAAGTCAAGAATTTTTTAAGAGCCTCGATGCCAAGCTCTGCCGCTCTCTTATCATCCGCTTCTTCTACATCAAATACCCGGCGTGCAAACTGAGCAATCTTTCCAGGATTCTCTTCTTTCGCATAAGTCATCCATGCTGGAAACATTACGGCCAAGCCGGCTCCATGAGTGACGTCGTAGACTGCACTCAACTCATGTTCCAATCCATGGGTTGCCCAATCTTCCTCTCGTCCTCCGCTGCAAACTCCATTGTGAGCCAAAGTTCCACTCCACATTATATTGGCACGTGCATCATAATCTTCAGGATTTGCTATCACCTTTGGTGCTTCTGTAATGATTGCCTTGAGCACTCCTTCTGCCACTCGGTCTGTTATCTCTACATTTGGGGTATTTGAGAAATAACGTTCCATAATATGGGCCATCATATCAGTGATGCCGGCAGCTGTCTGATACGGTGGAAGAGTGAATGTAAGTTCCGGATTCATCAATGCGAACTTCGGTCGCAAAACATCGCTGCCCATCCCAAGCTTGTGAAGCCCGTCAAGTTTAGTGATGACTGTATTGCCGGAACCCTCGCTACCGGCTGCCGGGATCGTAAGCACAACACCGACAGGAAGAGCCTTCTTTACTTTTGCTTTGCCACAGTAGAAATCCCAAAAGTCTCCTTCATATGGCATAGCAGCCGCTATTGCTTTGGCAGTATCGATCGAGCTTCCTCCACCTACAGCAAGAACAGAATCAACACCCTCCTTTTTAGCTATTTCAATCCCTTCATACACTTTGGAATCTACAGGATTAGGTTGCACACCACCCAATTCTGCATAAGCGATTCCAGCTGTTTCGAGGCTCTTCTTCACACGGTCAAGAAGACCGGATCTCACTACCGATCCTTTCCCATATACAATCAACGGCTTCTTCATTCCGAAAGCCTCAAGCTGCTCTGCAACTTTATTTTCCACTCCCCTCCCAAAAACATACTTAGTAGCAGGGAAAAACACAAAATTATTCATCTGTAACTGTTGTTATATTTTTATATCGACATAAGCAAAATCGCTCCTATTCCGGGTATATTACTGAATATATGCATACCAAGTCCCCACCAGAAGCCCAAGTTAACTCGTAAATATGCACACGCACATCCACAGAAGAACGGCGAGGCTGTCATGCACAGCATATAAGGAAGCATTTCCCAGGAAAAGAAACTGAATGCTCTTAAATGTACCAGTCCAAATGCTATTGAGGTTATCCACATGGCAGCTACCAACCAATTTGACCTTAGCTTATTCCAGAAATCTTGTGTGGTAAATTTATCTATAGCAAAATAGATCGCTATTGCTATTACGATATAGATGATACCTGAAATCAAAGTCAAAGACTTGATATCCGACCATCCTATAAAGATTGGAATGAAAGCTAACCCCAAAGCTACTTGCCATTTCTTAAATGAAAGCCCAAGTCTGAAAACAAGTTCCTCTATCATTGGAGCTATTAACGCTACCGTAGCAAGACTATATATCAGTTTGCCGATAGTATGCGCACCTGTTGGAACTCCTCCAAATACTGGAAACATTCCTTTAGTGAAACCCATACTTTCATAGATTACCGAACATGCCACTACCATCAGAACGGCTAAAATCCTTGTTGGCAACCAAAACAACAATGCATATCCTATCACCCATTTTTTTGAATGGGTTTCTGCATCATTTACTCGTGAAAAAATTATCTTCATTATATATATTTTTTAACTTACAAGATTTTCTTAAGAGATTCGAAAGCGGTAGCCCCCTGATGATTGATATCCATATTCATCAATTCTCTAATATACCTATCGGAACGCTTTAAATTGCCAAGTCCAAACTCTCCAAGTGCCAGCATATAAAGACAATGCTTACGGTTGGATTCATTTAGATCTCCGTCCCAGATCATCAGATCTGGAAGAGACACAGCAAAATAGTCCATTTTCACTTCATCGTGATAATGTTGCCGACCGAAATTCACCAGTCGATTGAAATACGAACGAGCCTTATTTTCATCACCTAACGCTCTGAAAGCCAACCCGGCATAGAATATCTTGTCTGGCTTTGCATCATTGTAATACATGGCGGCTGCCGGTTCCGTCGGACCCTCGGTTGCCCGCTTGAAACATTCTTCTGCTTTCTCTGTTTCTCCAAGAGCCTCATGGCATACACCCAATAGATAGTAGAAGTCATTTTCCTGCGCCCCATATAGTTTCCCCTCTCCTAAATGAGCAGGGTAGTCAAGACATTCCTCAAGCAATTCGATCGCATCCCTGTATCGCCTTTCAGACATCGCTTCTTTGGCAAGCTCAAGTCTTGAGATCTGATATTGACCAGATACTTTTCCTTCTCCTCCTTCCCACGGATGAAAGATATGAAGATCAAGCATATCTTTAGCTTCTGAATACCTACCCAGCTGATTGAGCAACGTTATATGTTCAAGCACCAGATCGTCTCGCTTGTTTGTCAAATTGAGATGATCCTCCAAAAGTCGAAGCCTATCGGAGTGCGGATAGCCGAGTGTTCTATACAACTGATCAAGCTCCATAAGTACTCTGCCGTCCTCAGGATCAAGCGAAAATGCCTTTTCCATATACTCTACTGCTTTAGCTGACTCTTGCCGCTTGTTGAAATAACACAATGCCAAGTTTCTCCAGACTGTTGGATATTGGGGACGTAGCTCAAGTGCCTTTTCCCAATTTTTTTGCGCTTCGTCATACTGCCTCTTGTCATAATATATATTTCCGAGCAGATAATGTGCATTTGCATCCTTCGGATTATTCTTAATTGCAAGATTAAGCGCAACAATAGAATGCAGTGAATTTGGGAAACATCCTGCGGGATCCATTTCTGCAGCTTGCTTCCATATATCTTCAGCTTCCGAAATATGCTTTCCATGCCATAAGGCAGCTGCTTTAAAATACAGTGTCATGATAGAGGCAGCCTCCATCTTAACTCCCAAGTCAAGGATTTGCACAGCAAGATCATAATGTCCGGATTCAAGAAAACTTACTGCAAGCTCTTCATAATTATGAGCATCATTGCGAAGTAGCTTTGTCAATAGCTCTCTGTCTTCTTCTGAATCTGTTATGAGTGTCTTTACAAATAGGCATCCATAATTGAAAGGATCGATGTCAAGAGAAGCTTCACCTAGCTCGAGAGCCTCTTCTTTTTTACCAATCTCTAAGAGCAGAAGAGATCTCAACGATCTTGCTCCATGATTATGCCAATTACGGTTTAGACATTTTCTTGTTTCGTCAAGCGCATCCTCAATTCGTCCCTGTTTAGAAGATATACGAGCACACTCTATGTATCCGGCATCCTGCCATGCGCCGTTCCAGGTAGATTTATAGAATCTGGAATAAGCCTCGTCATATCTTCCCTGATACTTTAGAGCAACTCCAAGACAGAACAACGGTTCCCCATCATATGGATTGGGATTTCTCCGGGTTATGACTTTGACGGCTTTTGAAAGATACTTTTCTGCAAGTTCAAATCTCCCTTTGCGCAAATACCACATTCCAAGTGCATTATTACATCTATAGTCATTCGGATCTCTCCTGAGTGCTTCCTCATAATAGTCTACAGGGGAGAAAGTGGCATGCCGGTATTGCTCTAAGTGCAGCCCGGTCAAATAAAGCTGTTCGTTTGTCTTGACATCTGTTGGTGACAATGCGGCTTCCGCTGCATCCGGAATAGGACGGATATCATCCGATTCTGCATGCCATTCAAGCCTGGAGGATATTCCCCAAGTCACATCAAGATTGATCTCGTCAAAGCCATATCCGTCAAGCGGGATATCTGTATTATAGACTTTCTCAGGAGAGAGTTCAAGTGTATCTTCTAAAAGTACTTTTCCATCATCCCCCTTCAATACCATATGAAATGAATCCTTAATGGTAGCAAACAACCGCAACTTTACCTTTCCATCTTCTATAGGATCAATGTTCATCAATAGGTCGCGGGATGCATTCTTCACCATTCCCAACTCCCTGTATGGGAGAAAATATTGTGTGAATTCTTTCTCCTCAAAGGGCATTAGCCAGGAGAAGTCGGGTTGATTCTCTGTATAGACACCTGCCATTAGTTCAATATATGGACCATCCTCATCAGTAAGGTTTCTGTCCCAAGCTCTCCCGAAATCACCGTTACCCCATGTCCACTGCTTTTTGCCCGGACTGAAATGATGGCTCGCCACATGCAGCATACCTGCTTCAGTGTCAAATTCATACCCTCCTTCAAAATCATATTTGGAGTTGACACCCATATAGCTTGTCGGAACAAAGATATTTTTGTAGTTGGCAATGTCTACTCCTGCCGAATAGTCCATTTTATAGTAAGTTCCGGTGGCTATAGGAAATGAAGAGACTGCTCGCTTTCCGTGGTCAAATACTGCATTTATATCCGGCGGAAACACCGAACGGTAGAAGTCATTGACTGATACAGCAGGATTTGCCCACCATAAAAAAGTCTGCGGCAAATCTGTAGGATTATACAGCACTCCTTTGATCTCAAGATAGGCACAACCCGGACGTAAGGTGAATCCAGCCATTCCTTTTTGGTGGAACATTCGTTCTGTCTCTCCTACCCATACTGTTACCGACCCATCGGAGTTCTCCTCTATCGTGCAGTCTACAGGCATGTAGGTCGAAGGACGATGATGTTGAGGCCAATTGAATTCAATGCCTCCCGAGATCCAAGGACCGGCAAGTCCTACAAGGGCTGGTTTTATCACATGATTATAATACACAAAATGACGTTTCTTTATTTTGTCATATGCCATTTGAATACGCCCCCCAAGCTCAGGAAGCACCATCACTTTGATATATTCATTTTCAAGGAAGACAGCATTCCATTCGTGGTCGGTCTTCTCATTGGAAATTGATTCTATCACTTGGTAAGGATACACCACGCCAGAACTACCCTGATACACTCGATTCTCAAGAAATATCGGATTCTTCTCGGGTTCACCGACTTCATAGGTAGGTATTGTAACCTTTTCTTTCCAAGCCTTTACCATTGCTATATTATTTTATGAGTTCTTTTTCTATTTGTTCGAGAGTTTTTCCTTTCGTTTCAGGTAGTTTTTTTGAAAAATACAAGAGGCCGGCAAGGCATATTGCTGAATACAACCAGAATGTTCCGAAACTTCCAAGCGATGCATTAAGAAGCGGAAAACTATACGTAAGTGTAAAACAACCTGTCCATAATGCAAAAGTGCACACAGCCATTGCTATTCCCCTGACTTTATTGGGGAAAATCTCTGCAAGAAGCACCCAAGTCACGGGTCCGAGCGTCATTGCATAGCATGCAATGGCAAGCATTACCAAAATCACCATCATTACTCCCGACACTTGAAAGTAATAGCAACATCCAAGTATCAGATAAATTGCGAATAGTCCTCCTGATCCAATCAACATCAATACCTTACGTCCTATCCTGTCTACAGCATATAGAGCAACAAAGGTGAATACCACATTAGTGATACCCGTAAGCACAATATTAAAGAGCATATCTCCGAGGTCATACCCGGCATTGGCGAAGATCTCCTGGGCATAGTTGAAGATGACGTTGGTGCCACACCATTGCTGGAATACAGCAATTACAATTCCAAGAATAATAAGCGGAAGATAAGGCTTTCTGAAAAGCATCCCAAGCCCATGGCTTTCAATCTTCTCATCCCTGGCTGCCCTGATGGTTGCAAGCTCTACGCTCGCATATTCTCCACCCCCAATGCGAGAAAACACTTCTTTGGCCTTATTTTCTTTTCCCTTTATCATTAGCCAGCGCGGGCTTTCCGGAATGAACAGTACAAGCAAAAGAAATACTGCTGCCGGGAATGCCTCTGCCCAAAACATCCATCGCCATCCCATTTGGCAATTCCATGAATCCAACGGTGGTATGTCCATACCTGCCGGCATAGGTTCGGCAATCAGCCAATTTACTATTTGGGCTGCAAGAATACCAAGCACGATAGTAAGCTGATTTATCGAAACCATACGTCCTCGCGTGGCAGAGGGTGACACTTCTGCTATATACATTGGCGACATTCCGGATGCAACGCCTATAGCTACTCCTCCTGTAAGACGTGCTATCAAAAAAGGCACGAAAGTGTCCACAGCTCCTGTCATATATGCAGATACCAGAAATACTATTGCAGACAAAAGCAACAGTGGACGCCTTCCCCACAAATCGGCAAAGAAGCCCGCCACCATAGCTCCGACAAGGCAGCCGGCAATGGCTATACTCATGGCAAGTCCTTGCATAACGGGCTCACCTCCAATTCCGAAAAACGCCTCATAAAAGGGTTTTGCACCTCCTATCACCACCCAGTCGTAGCCAAATAGCAGTCCACCCATTGCCGACACGCAACAGATGAAATAGATAAATTTTCTGTTGAATTGAGTTTGCATGGTTCTTTCTTAAGTTGTTTCGAATTATTATATGTTAAGATTTCGTCATATTTTCGATGGATTCACTTCAATGTTTTGTTGAATTCGAAAATATGTTTAAACAACATCGAATGCAAAGTTATAAAAATTTGTCGATATAAAAATAGGTAGTGATAAAAATCATTTGAATTTTTGATCTGATGTCATAAAAAAAACGTCTACGTCCAACTTGTTTTGGTAATTTAAATATTTTTTCCTAACTTTGAAGAATATTTCCCGTATTTACGACATTACCTGACATAATGAAGATATACCATTATACATCGCTCGAAAACCTTGCGCTTATTCTGAAGCACAGGACGATTCGGTTCAACCGTCTCGACCGCATGGAAGACCCATGCGAGAAGACTTTCCTTATGAACCAGCTTGACTGGAGTCCTTACACTTATGTTTCATGCTGGACTGAAAACCCTTATGAAAACATTCCTCTTTGGAATATGTACACTAATGCAGGAAAGGGCGTACGCATTGCGATTGACCGCGATTTCATCGATTGGGAAAAGCAGTCGATTGCCTTTAGTGTTCCTTCTCGTCAACGTCAAATGAAGTCTGACGAAAAAAAGGACTCTCAAGGTGCATACTCAGTAGTCTTCAATCCCACGAGAATCTATCGCCCCCTCTCTGACGACATCTGCTTCCGAAAAGTGAAATATGTCAGTGAAAAAGAATATGACGAATATGAAAAAAATATAGGGAGAGTCTCAAAATTTTTGGATATCGACGAGGATATGATGAGAAAATACGTCGGAGTAATGCGAAAAGACAAATGGGAATTCCAAGAAGAGTGTCGTTTCGTGATTTATGCTGTGCCCTATACTTCTACCGATGCTGTCGTGTCTCATAAAGATTTCATCAACCTGATAAGGCTTAACATTCCCAACAATGTTCCATATATTGATGTGCCTGTAAAACACGACAAGTTGAAAAAAATTGAAGTGACATTGGGCCCCAATGTCGACGAAGGGCTTGCTATTCTTGCCAAGTCTGTGCTGAATAAATATGCCCCCGAAGCTAAACTAAGTTTCAGTGTCCTTTCAGACAATCCTTTCTGGTATTTGGTATAGAAGCTGAAAACATTACAACGCAAATAATTGTGAAATTCGCATTTCAATATATAACCAAATTTACGATGGCTTTGCTTCTTTTCGCATTGTCATCACATGTACATTCCTCTAATCACATTGACTTTGGAGGAAAGAAGTATGCTATTTCAGCAAATACAATTATCCTCGACCGCGAAGGTATCCTTGGCTGTCCTGACGCAGTTGCAGATCCTGCAGAAGCATTTGCAAGGATCAACGGTTTGGCTGACGATGCCACTCTCCTGATCGCACCCTCAGTCTATTGGCTCGACGATCCGGACGATCCTGCCATACGCACAGATAAAAGAGGCACTCCATATGCAGTAAAAATAAAATGCAAATCATTATCCATGATAGGCCTGTCTGACAATCCGGAAGATGTGGTGTTTGCAGTCAACAGAGGTCAAACTCAAGGAGCGATAGGCAATTACACTATGTTTCATTTCGAAGGTTTTAGTCTGCACACACAAAACATTACTTTCGGAAACTACGCAAATGTCGATCTTGTATATCCCCGAAACTCCGAGTTAAACCGGAAGAAACGAAAAGATGCCATTGTCCAGGCACAGATCGGAATTTGTGATGACACGCAACGTCTTTTTGCAGAAAACTGTCGGTTTATTAGCCGTCTTAATCTATGTCCATTCATCGGTGCTCGACGCAGTCTATACGATAATTGCTACTTTGAATGCACAGATGATGCTCTTTCGGGGTCTGCAGTTTATCTCGATTGCCGATTTACTTTCTTCAGCAGCAAGCCTTTCTACTCTACTGCTGAAACCGGAGCGGTCTTCTTGAACTGTGACATCACCTGTCTTGGATCAGGAGAACAATACTTCACCAAGGTCCCCGGACAAGTCACAGCTATCGATACCCGCTTCTTCTGCGACCATCCTATTGATATAAAATGGACACGAGACGCTTCCGACATCATATGTCGTCAAGAAAACATCACACTCAATGGAAACCCATATGTGATTGATGCTGATCGACCTTATCTTGGCCCGCAACTAAGGGAATCAAAACTTAGAAAAGCATATGTAGTGGATTATAACAGAGAAAAATACTATAATCTTCCAAATCTTCTCAATGGTATCGACGGATGGGATCCAAAAGATATGAATTCCGTCATTTCTACTGTTGCCTCTGCCACCGGCAATAAGCTCACGGGGATTCCTGTAGCGTTGAGAATCTCCACCGATGCTCCAAAATGCATATTCGACGGTAATAAAATCACAATACGCGCCACTACGCTTCTTTGGGGAGGAGACCCGACCGGAGGTGAAGAAGTATTGACATATGTAGCAGAAAATAATCTTCCCGTTGAGAAAAAAGTTGAGATTCCAATTTCTACTTGCGATGGCCTGACTTCTCGTCATAGCATTGTCATAGAACCCAAACTTAGACAAGCACCTAAATTTAAGAAAAAACCTATAATAAAATACGATGAGGATTCCAAATGCTTACGTGTAGATTACTCTTTGTCAGGGAAAGGAGAAGATAAGAGCGGAATTTCATGGTGTCGTATCAGCAAAGAAGAAAACGACCATAAAGTTATTACGATATCAGAGGTAGATGCTCCGAAAGGACGATTCTTCACTCCCAAGGCTGCTGATTTCGCCTATGGAATAGCAGCTGTAGTATTTCCTCAATTCAAGGATTCAAATTGTGGTCTCCCCGAAGTTTCACCTGTCTATGCCATCACTGATCCCAATATGGTCAAGGAATTTCCTGAATCTCATCTTTCTACAGATTTCAGTGATGTACCCATATGGACATATGGACCTGGAATCCCTGGTGTCTGGAATTTCGATGTATTTAAGCCATATGATACATCACATGTGGAATGGCAACCAGCCGACGGTCCCGGCTGGTTCTATGGTAAGGGATTTGATGCGTCCACTGGCGTGGGATTGGTGCAAAGTGAGAAAGGGGCTCGTATGAGCTATGTTCCCTCCCGTGATGTATGCCGAGATATGACAGCAACTCTTATAGCGGAACCTGCAAAAAGTGGCGGACAAGGATTCGGAAGTGCTACCACTCAATATATGGACATCTGCGTGAAGTTCGATCCGATTAATCTTAACGGATATGCCCTGCGTATTGAGCGTACACCAGACCATGACCGGGCTGTCAGATTCTCTCTCATCAAGTATGACGATGGAAAAACATCTGTAATTTCCGATGAGATAATAAGTAATTGCTATCGAAATCCATGCCATATTTCAGTCGGAATCTCTGACGGAATCCTTCACGCTTTTGCTTATTCAGATGCTCCTCAACAAGACAGGAAATGCTGCAACGAAGTGGTAGAAAAAGTAGACCTCAGTGTCCCGGTTGAAGAAAACCATCTGACTGGTTTCTGCATACAGCACACGGGATCTACAGGACCTTCTTCAACCCTTATCCGTGACATTGACATTAGATGGGAATAAAAGAAAACGATTACAATAACTAACATATAATTCAATCATGAAAAAAATCAAAGGTTTTTCTTTAGCAGTTTTCGGATTGCTCATGACATCTCCGGTCCATGCTGACGTGTCGAAGGCTTACGTCTCCGATCTGGGCAACGGAAAGTATCAGAATCCGGTGATCAATGCCGACTACTCTGACCCCGATGTGGTCCGAGTCGGCGATGACTACTACATGACGTCTTCAAGCTTTGCAAACCTTCCTGCTCTACAGATTCTACATTCAAAGGATCTTGTCAATTGGACAATCATAGGTGCGGTTGCCGATAAGTATCCGGCGCCGGAATTTGACGGCGTTAGCCATGGTAATGGTGTTTGGGCGCCAGCCATTAGATATCACAATGGCAAATATTATGTAATGTATGGCGATCCAGACCGTGGCATCTATGTGGCTGATGCCACCGATCCCAAAGGTCCATGGAGCCCTCTCCGACTCATATATCCTCAAGTAGGTGTTATTGATCCATGCCCATTCTGGGACGAAGATGGTCGTGCTTACATTGCTCATGGCTATGCAGGCAGTCGGGCTGGTGTGAAAAGCATTCTTGGTATGATTGAAATGACACCGGATGCCACTGGAGTTATCGGAGTCGATCGGGTGATTTATGACGGACACCTTGAGAATGAGACAATCGAGGGCGCAAAGATGTACAAACGAGGACCTTGGTATTATATCTTCTCTCCGGCTGGAGGTGTAGCTACTGGCTGGCAGGTGGTTATGCGTAGCAAGGATCCATGGGGTCCATATGAGCAGCGCAACGTTATGGAGCAAGGCGACACCGATATCAATGGCCCTCATCAGGGTGCCTGGGTTGATACTCCCGACGGTAAGGAGCATTGGTTCATTCATTTCCAGGATAAAGGTCCTTACGGACGCGTGATCAATCTTGAACCCATGGAATGGAAGGAAGACGGTTGGCCCGTTATTGGCATTGATAAAGATGGGGATGGTCGCGGTATACCTGTTCGTACTTACAAGAAGCCCAACGTAGGAAAAACTTATCCTGTGGCCACTCCTCAGGATAGCGATGAGTTTGACTCTACTACTCTCGGCTACCAATGGCAATGGAATGGCAATCCACAGCCTCTTTGGTACTTCTGCGATGCAGAGAATTCAGTGCTCCGGCTCTTCTCTCACCACACTCCTGATGCAAAAAACCTATATGATATGCCCAACGTGCTGATGCAGAAGTTCCCCAATGAGAATTTTACCGCCACTGCTAAAGTTTCATTCCATCCCAGGGTCAAAGACGGCAAGACAATGGTTGGCGAAAAGGGTGGCATAGCTGTGATGGGTTATAATTTTGCCACTCTTGCTCTTGAAAGCCGTGAAGATGGTATATATCTTGTTCAGACAGATTGTGTAGGTGCCAATAAAGGCAAAGATGAGGTTGAGGCTGCCGCTGTCAAACTTGACTCTAATGGTCCCATCTGGCTTCAGGCTGTCGTCAAGATGACAGGAGCAAAAAATCCTAAAGCAAAACCGGACTACAAATGTACTGTCACCTTCCGCTATAGCCTCGATGGTAAGAAATTCACCGATTTCGGTCGTCCCATGGACGTTCGTGAAGGCCACTGGATTGGCGCTAAAGTCGGAGTCTTCTGCACTCGTCCCTGGAAGAGTAACGATTCAGGTTGGCTTGACGTAGACTCCTTCATCATTAGCAAATAATCTCAGTTCATTTTCGTTATTATAAGTGTTCAACGAAGCTATATCAGGTCTCTCCTTGACTGTAATTCCACCCCATGGGATTAAGTATGAGGAAATCAAAATAAAAGCACCGTAGTTTCGAATGTGCGCTCTATGATTCTCATAAAACATTCATTATAACAATCAGTTACGATTTAAAGTTTCCCAAAACAGAACACACATAATCTGATTATCAACAATTTAACATTTTCATATTCCCCAAAAGTTTTCCAAAAAGATTTTTTGAAAAATTTTCGGGGAATATTTTTGTCAATTTGAATATTATGCTTAACTTTGCACTCAGAAAAAATAAGTCCAAGAAAACACAACCTACAGGAACCGATGATACAGACAATCCAGAAACGCGACGGCCGCATCGTTGGCTACAATGAAGAAAAGATCAAAGCCGCCATCCGAAAGGCTATGCTTGCCACATCTGAAGGCGAAGACGAATCGCTCATTCAGCGCATCACTGATCGTATAGGTATGACAGGCAAAGAACGCATGACCGTAGAAGACATTCAGGATCGAGTTGAAATTGAACTGATGAAATCCGCACGTAAGGATGTCGCCAAAAAATACATCGCTTATCGCGACCAGCGGTCAATAGCTCGGCGTGCCAAAACCCGCGATATTTTTCTTGAGATCATCGAGACTAAAAATAATGACATCACCCGCGAAAACGCCAACATGAACGCCGACACCCCGGCAGGTATGATGATGAAGTTCGCATCAGAGACTACTAAGCCCTTCGTCGACGATTATCTTCTGTCCCCGGATGTGAAACAGGCTGTCAAGAACAATTATCTGCATATCCATGACAAGGACTACTATCCCACCAAGAGCCTGACTTGTGTTCAGCATCCTCTTGACCATCTTCTTGAAAACGGTTATGTTGCCGGACACGCCGAAAGCCGTGCTCCAAAGCGTATAGAGACCGCCGGTGTAATTGCATGTATTTCTCTTGAGACAGCTCAAAATGAAATGCACGGCGGACAAGCTATCCCCGCTTTTGATTTTTATTTGGCTCCTTTCGTGCGTACTTCTTTAAAAGAAGAGATCCGTATTCTTGAATCCTTGACTGGCAAAGATCTCTCAAGTTTATATGATGCTGAAATCAAAGATTATGTAAAGAAAGATTTGGATGGATTGGAGGGAGATGAGCGTCTTCTTCAACACGCCGTCAATCGTACTGTAGGCCGTGTCCATCAGTCTATGGAGGCATTCATCCACAATATGAACACCATTCACTCCCGTGGTGGCAATCAGGTTGTTTTCAGTTCCATCAATTATGGCACTGACACTTCAGCTGAAGGCCGCTGTGTGATCCGTGAGATCCTTAACTGCACCTATGAGGGTGTTGGAAATGGTGCCACAGCTATCTTCCCAATACAAATTTGGAAAAAAAAACGTGGTGTAAGCTATCTTCCTGACGATCCCAATTACGACCTTTATCGTCTTGCATGCAAAGTCGCGGCAAAACGTTTCTTCCCCAATTTCTTGAATCTTGATGCCACATTTAACCATCACGAGCTCTGGAAAGCTGACGATCCTCGCCGTTTTGAATATGAGGTTGCCACCATGGGGTGTCGTACACGTGTGTTTGAAAACCGCTATGGCAAGAAAACTTCAATAGGCCGCGGAAATCTCTCATTCTCTACTATCAATATTGTTCGTCTTGCTATCGAATGCATGGGTATCAAAGATGAAGACGAGCGTATTGAACGTTTCTTCGAACGTCTTGACGACATTCTTGAGATTACGGCAAAGCAACTCGATGACCGTTTCCAATTCCAAAAGACAGCGCTTGCAAAGCAATTTCCGCTTGTGATGAGCACTCTTTGGAATGGTGCTGAAAAACTTGGGCCAAACGATACTATAGAAAGCGTCATCAATCAAGGCACACTTGGCATCGGCTTCATTGGCCTTGCAGAATGCCTTATTGCTCTGACAGGAAAGCATCATGGTGAAAGTGAAGAATCCCAGAAGCTTGGACTGCGCATTGTAGGCCATATGCGGTCGAAAGTCAACGAGTTTTGCGAACGTTATGGTCACAATTATTCCGTTCTTGCTACTCCGGCCGAAGGATTGAGCGGTCGTTTCACTAAGCGAGATCGTGCTTCATTCGGAGTTATAGAAGGCATAACAGACAAGGACTATTACACCAACTCCAATCATGTTCCAGTCTACTTCCATTGTTCACCTCGCCATAAGGCAAAGATAGAGGCTCCTTACCATGAGCTTACTCGTGGGGGTCATATCTTCTATGTGGAAATAGACGGCGATGCCACCCACAATGAAGAGTGTATAATGCAGATTGTAGACATGATGGACAAATACAATATGGGCTATGGCTCTGTCAACCACAACCGTAATCATTGTCCTAACTGTGGATACGAAAATGCTGATATGAAAATGCATGCATGCCCCAAATGTGGCACCAAATTCGAGACTATACAGCGCATCACCGGCTATCTTGTCGGAACCACCGACCGGTGGAACTCCGGAAAGCTCGCTGAGCTCAGAGATCGCGTAGTCCACAAATAATACTTTTATCTTTAATCATTAGTGTACAAGGTCTTAGACATAATTAAAGGCACCACAGTTGACGGTCCGGGCTTCCGGACCGCCATCTATTTTGCCGGTTGTCGTCATCAATGTCCTGGTTGCCACAATCCTCAATCCTGGGATTTCAACAGTGGTAAAGAAATGACTCTGTCAGAAATTATGGAGATCGTTGAAGAAGAAGATTTCGATGTGACCCTCACAGGTGGAGACCCTTTATATAATCCCGAAAAAATAGCAATCCTTGCCAAGAGAATAAAAGAAACCGGCCATACAGTCTGGCTCTACACCGGCTTCACCATCGAAGAAATACTTTCATCTGAAAGCCTCTCCCTTCCTCTTCCCTACCTCGATACCATAGTAGATGGTCCCTTCATACAATCCCTGCGCGATCCCGACCTCCAATTTAGAGGAAGCTCCAACCAGCGCATTATCCACCTCCCTCTATAAATTTCCTTAACATTTGATGTTTATTCCTTGAGATGAATCTTGATTCATGACTCTCGGCTTATATCATTCTCTTTACTCTAATCTATATATAAATAGTGTTTGATTCTTCCAATATTGGCTTATAGAATTAAAATGCTTTTTTATTTTGGCGTGATATTTGTTAAACTCAATTTAATTCTGTAATTTTGTAGTCTAAAAACATATCGAATATGGGATTTTTCAAAAAACTTTTTTCGAGAGAGAAAAAGGAACAACTCGATTCCGGTCTCGAAAAGACTAAAAAAGGAGTATGGGACAAGATTACCCGTGCTGTAGCTGGCAAGTCAAAGGTCGACGACGAAGTCCTCGACAACCTCGAAGAAGTGTTTATCACTTCCGACATGGGTGTAGACACTTCCCTTAAAATCATTGAGCGTCTTGAAGAACGTGTTGCACGCGACAAATACGTCAATTCTTCAGAACTTAATGAGATCCTTTGCGATGAAATCTCTCAGATGCTTGCGCGTCCTGACAAGAATCCCGAACTTGGAGACTTCGAGGTTCCTGAAGACAAAAAACCATATGTCATCATGGTTGTTGGTGTCAATGGCGTAGGCAAAACAACAACAATCGGAAAACTTGCCCATCAATACAAAGAAGCTGGCAACAAGGTTATACTCGGCGCAGCCGATACTTTCCGCGCTGCAGCTATTGAGCAACTCGATATATGGGGCGAACGTGCCGGAGTGCCTGTAATCAAACAAAAGATGGGCAGCGACCCTGCTGCTGTGGCATTTGATACCCTCAGTAGCGCCAAAGCTCAAGGTGCTGACGTCGTCATCATCGACACTGCAGGCCGTCTTCATAATAAGATAGGTCTTATGAACGAGATGACAAAAGTTAAGAATGTCATGAAAAAGGTAGTTCCGGATGCTCCACAAGAAGTTCTCCTCGTTCTCGACGGTAGCACTGGCCAGAATGCATTTGAGCAGGCTAAGCAATTCATCGCTGCTACTGAAGTCAACGCTCTTGCTATTACAAAACTTGACGGCACTGCTAAAGGTGGCGTAGTGATAGGCATTAGCGATCAATTCCAAGTCCCGGTAAAATATATCGGTGTAGGTGAAAAAATGAATGATCTGCAGATTTTCGACAGCGAAGAATTCGTCAAATCCCTCTTCGGAAAAGCTGCCAACTAAAGCCCTAACCCCATAAACCTATATTTACCACTTAAGTGGAGCCTGCGAAACTTAAATGAAAAAAGGACTTATTGACGTTATATCTCTCGGTTGCAGCAAAAACCTGATTGACAGCGAGCGCCTCATACGACGCCTCTCCGCCAAAGGCTACAATGTGCGTCACGATGCAGAAAATCCAAATGGTGAATGGGTCGTTGTAAATACTTGCGGCTTCATCCAAGATGCTAAAGAAGAGTCTATCGATCTAATACTGCAACTGGGCAATCAGAAGAAAACCCGAAAGATTGGAAAGCTTGTTGTGATGGGTTGTTTATCCCAAAGATATATGGACGACCTGAAGGTAGAAATCCCTGAAGTCGATATCTGGTATGGCAAATACGACTGGAAAGACTTTATAGACAATCTTCCCGACAGGAACAATGACACTGGTGACAAGCCTAAAGACTGGGAGCGAACCCTCACCACTCCCCCTCATAGCACCTATCTCAAGATTTCTGAAGGATGCAACCGCTTCTGCTCATTCTGTGCAATCCCTATTATAACAGGTCGGTATACTTCTCGTCCTATTGAGGAAATACTCGAAGAGACCCGCGAACTTGTTGCGAAAGGCGTCAAGGAATTCAATGTTATTGCTCAAGATCTCAGCAGCTATGGCACCGACCTATATGGGCGTCATGCCCTCCCTGAGCTTATAGATCGCATGGCAGGGATAGAAGGAGTGGAATGGATACGCCTCCACTATGCTTATCCTTCTGATTTCCCGATGGAGCTTCTCGACGTAATGGCTCGCCACGACAATGTATGCAAATACATAGACATTGCTCTACAGCATATTTCTGATAAGGTCCTCGATAATATGCATCGACATATCAACGGACAAGAAACTCGCGAACTACTTGCGAAAATGCGCAGAAGAGTGCCTGGTCTCAAGATACGCACTACCTTGATGGTTGGCTATCCGGGAGAAGGAGAAAAAGAATTTGAAGAGCTCCTCGAGTTTATCAAGGAACAGCGCTTTGAGCGTATGGGGGCTTTTGCATACAGTGAGGAAGATGACACTTGGGCTGCGAAGAATCTTGATGATAACATCCCGGAAGACATCAAGCAAAAACGTCTTGACTGTCTGATGGAACTGCAACAAGAGATAGCTTTTCAGCGAAATTTAGAGATGATAGGCCAGACTGTCAAGGTCTTGATAGATCGTATTGAAGGTGACATACGTATCGGACGCACCCAATGGGACTCCCCTGAGGTCGACCCTGAGATATATGTAGAGGGTTCTTATGCTGAACCCGGAGATTTTATCAATGTTAAAATCACTAAGGCTGAGCCCTTTGAATTATTCGGTGAACTGGTTTAAATATAGACTACCTAATTCTGCAGATATTGTCAGCGGAGCTTCCCAAACCCTTATACAAGGACTCGGGCAAGGCTTCGCTGTCGCTCCGTTTTTAAATCCTGAAACCTCTCTTCTCACCATTCCCTTTGACTTCATTCCTGAGTCAAAAGGCATAAAGGCCATCAACTCATCTTTACCCCTTTCCACTCCAAAATCTGATTATCATAGTGAAATCAAGGCGATAAAAGATAATTTGGATGGCAAACGCGGAAAGACTGTCGCAGCAAGAGTGATCAAACTTGACATCTCTATTGACGTAAACGCTACTTTCGATTCGCTTTGCCAGGCTTATCCTGATACCTTTGTTTTTGCTTTTTCCACGTCTGAAACTGGAACTTGGATTGGAGCTTCCCCTGAACTACTGCTTCGTAAAGACGGTGAATTCCTCTCTACTATGGCTCTTGCCGGGACGCGTCCATGTTCTGATACAGAAGAAAAGTGGGAAGAAAAAAACAATGACGAGCAAGCTATGGTCACCGAATTTATCATAGACTGCCTCATAAGACACTGCGGGACTGTTACTGTAGGAAAGACATTCACAAAAAAAGCAGGACCAATCGAGCACATATGCACTCCTATATCCGCATTTATGCCTCCAACCGATCTTGCTGATGAATACGAGGAAAGCTATAGCAATAGACTCCGGCAACTCCTGACAGAACTATCCCCGACACCGGCTTTATGCGGTTCCGACCGTCAGCAATCTCTTGATCTTATAAGAAGATATGAAAATTTCCCAAGAGAAATGTATGGTGGATTTTGTGGCCCGAATGACATTGAAGATGTCACTGCTTTTTTCGTCAACCTTAGATCTGCTAAAGTGTCGAAAGATGCAATCGCCATATTCGCCGGTGGTGGAATCACTCCTCTTTCCTCGCCTGATAAAGAATGGCAAGAAACTGAACTGAAATCAAGAACCATAATAAATAAACTAAAAACTTCAGAAGAATGAGACTAAGAAATTTTCTCACGCTTTTCGCTTCGGTTGCAGTATGCTCTGGCATGTATGCCGAACACCTGAAGAGCCTCGATCCGAAAGGAATCGACCCAAACACGCCTGCATCTGCAGACTTTTACAGACACGTAAATAAAGGATGGATGGATTCACATCCTCTCACTCCTGAGTACTCCCGCTACGGAGCTTTCAACATCCTTAACGATTCAAGCAACAATCGTGTGCGCCGCATAGTCACCGGGCTTGCTGCCACAAACCCACAGAAAGGTACTAATGCTTATAAGGTTGCCACTCTCTATGAGCAGGGAATGGACTCTGTGCGTCGCAACAAACTCGGTGCTGAACCACTCAAGCCGGCTCTTTCAAAGATTGAAGGCACAAAGACAGATGGCATGACCGACCTTATGCTATGGATGCATAAAAACTATAGCAGTCCTCTCTTTAATGGTGGTCCTCAGGAAGACCTTGCCAATTCTCAGGTATATGCCATGTATCTTGGAAGCAACCATCTCGGACTCGGCGACCGCGACTATTATCTGCTTAATGACAAGCGTAATAAAGAAGTGCGTGATGCATATCAGAAGCTGATAGAAAAGTATATGACTCTTGCCGGATACTCCAAGAAGGACGCCAAGCGCATTGTGAAGAGTGTGATGAAGATTGAGACTGCCCTCGCTGATTCTGCTCTTACTCGCGAGGAAAGCCGTAATATCCCGGCTCTTTACAATCCATACAGCTATGAAGATGTTAAGGCAAAATGGAGCAATCTCCCTCTCGATCGTTTCTTCATCGAGACAATGGACATTGAGGCTCCTGAGACTATCATCGTCACTGAACCCCGTTCTATGAATGCCGCTAACAAACTGGCTGCCGAACTTACCGATCGCGAACTCAAGGACTATTATGCATGGCTGGTGGTAAATGATTATGCTTCTTTCCTCAGCGATGATTTTGCTGACGCAGGCTTTGAATTCAGCAAAGTAATGAGCGGAGTCCAGCAGCAACGTCCACGCTGGAAGAAAGCTCTTGGGGTCACGGAAGGGTATCTTGGCGAAGCTATCGGTGAACTTTATGTCGACCAGTATTTCCCCCAGAGCTCTAAGGATTATATGATTGGCCTTGTTGAGAATCTTCGCAATGCCCTTGGCAAACACATCATCCACCTCGAATGGATGAGCGATGACACAAAAGTGGAAGCTCTTAAGAAGCTAAATAAGTTTACAGTCAAAATCGGCTATCCTGACAAGTGGAAAGATTACTCCGAACTTGAAATCGACCCAAACCTAAGCTATGCTGAGAATATCCAAAACGCTCGTATGTGGGCTCAAAATGAATACCTCAAAAAATGGGGTAAACCCGTTGACCGCACTGAATGGGCTATGACTCCTCAGACTATCAATGCTTACTACAACCCTCTCAACAATGAGATCGTATTCCCGGCTGGTATTCTTCAGGCTCCGTTCTTCGATCCTGAGGCAAGCGATGCAGAAAACTATGGTGGTATCGGTGTCGTTATCGGCCATGAGATGACTCACGGTTTCGATGATCAAGGCTGCAACTTCGATGCCAACGGCAACATGGTCAACTGGTGGCAACCTGAAGATGCTGAAGCTTTCAGCAAGCTAACTCAAGGACTTGCTGATCAATTTAACAAAGTGGAAATTCTTCCTGGTCTCTTTGCAAACGGTCAGTACACGCTTGGTGAGAATATCGCCGATCAAGGTGGTCTCCGCATTGCAATGACTGCATTCCTTGATAGCCAAAAGAAAAAAGGTGTAGATGTTGAGAGCGAGGCTGCACTCATCGAAGGTCTTACTCCGGAGCAAGTGTTCTATATGAACTATGCCAATCTTTGGGCTCAGAACATCCGCGAAGCTGAAATGCGCAACCTTACAAGCGGCGACGTTCACTCCCTCGGCGAAAACCGTGTAAACGTAACCCTAAAGAATATCGAACCATTCTTCAAAGCATTCGGCATCAAAGATGGCGACAAGATGTTCCGCCCTGCTTCAGAGCGTGTCATCATATGGTAAATCATTCATAATCACATAAAAAATACGGGACATAATATTTGTCCCGTATTTTTTTTCTTTTCGTGTTGCTATAATCGAAAATATTGATTAATTTTGCATTGAAAAAAGTGAAGCTCCTAAAGGGGCACAAATATAATTGAGCTACTATGAGCAATACCCTACCGCCTATCAAAGTATTTGCAGGCACGAAAAGCCACTATCTTGGCGAAGGCATCTGCAAAGACCTGGGCATAGAACTCGGCAAAATGAACATTGAGCATTT
>CAYNEZ010000023.1:0-2391 GCA_964396365.1 uncultured Sangeribacter sp.
ACACCTTGCCGTTTTCAGTCTTGTCGCCTACAGCGAGCACACGCATCACTCCGTGGCCTTCCATGATTTTTGTGCCGCGCATCACGTGGTTGCTTGGGAAAGTGGCGTCAGGATCAAATTGGTCGCGATCGGTCGTCTTATGGCACATCGGTTCGCCGGTCAGTGTAGACTCGTCGATGTTGAGGGAGACTGCCTCAAGGAGTTCTCCGTCAGCCGGGACTTCTTCTCCGGTATTGAGAATCACAGTGTCGCCGACTACCACGTCTTTCTTCGGAATCTGCATGGCGTTGCCGTTGCGGATCACCTGGACGGGTTCGTCATCGTTCACCTGATTTAGGAGAGCAAATTCCTTGTCAGCCTTCAATTCGAAATAGAATGCGAGTCCGGTGGCGAGCAGGATAGCGATGAAAATGCCGACTGGTTCGAAGAATACGGTCGGACCTTTGTCAAGCCCCCAATATTCATAGCAGGATATACCTATTGATAGGGCTCCTGCTATCATCAGGATAATGATAAGGGGGTCGCTAAATTTCTCAAGAAAGCGCTTCCATAGCGGAACCTTTTTTGCCGGAGTCAGTATATTGACTCCGTGGGTGGCACGGCTTTCCACTACTTGAGCATCGGTCAAGCCGGCATAACGATGTTTTTCTGCCATAGTTTATATTGTTTTCGTCGTTATTATCGTTGTCATCGTTGTCTCCGATGCGCAATGAAAACGATGAAGACATTGAAAACGACGACAACCTTTGAAAATTCGTGCAAAGATAGTGAAAATTGCGGAATTTTTGGTAATTTTCGCAACGTTGCAGGGAATTTTTTTAATTACAGATGTATTTTCCCTGCAATGTTGCAGACCTGCGTGGCTGATAGGATAATGAGTAGCCGGAAGAATAGAGTGCCAGAGGGGCTCTAAATTCTATACAATTCGGAGTCTTTAAGGGGGATTGGGGTGTCGCCCTTTAGTGGCACTACTGAGATCAGGTCCGGCTCCACGTGGACGGCGAATGAGCCGTCGCTGTCTTTGGTGACGGTGTAGTCTGCCGGATTGTATAGCGCATCCAGGCGCGCTATGGAGCGGCGCACACATGCCATTATTGGGCGGCGAATTTCCGGCTGTGTAAGGTCAGGAGCAGTGTCTTTCTCCCCTCCGAACATCTCATATATAGCGGCATATCTCTTTTGGAATTTCTTCATGCGGCGTTCGAAGTCTTTGAGCTCGGAGGCAGTGCGCGGACGGTTGAAATTGACTCCGGCACTTCCTTGGCAGAGCATCAGAGCATAGAGAGCTTTCTCACGACGGTGCATCCCGGAGGCTTTTTCGTCGATGTCGGGAAACAGAATCTCTTCCTTGTATGGGTCGATCAATATAGAGCTCCGTATGTTGCGGCGCACGAGGAAAATGTCAAGCAGTTGCTTATAGAAACCATGGAAATGAAACTGATTGTCGCGCTCTTCGGAAGTGTTGACTACGAAGACGTCGCTGCTGAGCATATCGGTAAATTCATCTACAAACTTCTGGACTATAGCAAGGATATCTCTATCGGCCTCTATCTTGAGATAGTTGGCGTAGCGCGCTTCGCCAACGAAGCTGTTGCCTATCTTGATCAGTATGGATGGGGTGGTGTTGCGGAGTTCGGTGAATCCGCATTTGTTGCAGAGAAGATCCTTGCAGTAGGAGCCGGTATTCATTCCCAGTAGGGCATTGTAAGCCTTGTCTATTCCGGTGTCGCCGAGTGAAGGAGCAAGAAATGTAAGAATATCGCGGAAAAGCTTCGGGTCGGTGCTGCTGTAATGCTCTATAATCTTAGGGATATATACAAAATGTAGTCCGGCAAGCTGAAATTCTTTGAATATCGAGCGATAGCTTGAGCGAATGGCGTCATTGGTCTCGGGATCATATTCGTTTTCTACATATATAGCGGTAGCAATGTCGATGTCGAAGCTTGCACGAGGGAGGGAATAGACGTCGCCGGTGAAATTGCGTTTGGAGCTGAACATCGTGGTGAGTGCTATCATGAGAAGAGCTTCTGAGTGAGCGCAGAAGCCGTCGCTGACAGTCATGCCACGGCAGTCGCCGAGCAGATCTTCTCCCAATCCTCGGTCGCTTGAGGTGCATATTGTCTTCACCGCGTCGGCGAATGAGATATCGCTTGCTGCGATGCGTATATCCCGATCAATTTCATATTTATCGCATATATTACGCCAATATTCCATCTCGCCGGTGTCGACTATGCGGTCGGCCTTAATAAGGTCGGCAAAGATTCGGGCAATAGCAGTTTTTTCTTGTTTTGTCATTGTGATTAAGTCTTAAGTCTTAAGTCTTCAGTCTTCAGACTTCAGTCTTAAGATTGCGGACAAGCCGCAAGGTTAATTCAAGCATGGAAGATCGAT
>CAYNEZ010000023.1:2491-6645 GCA_964396365.1 uncultured Sangeribacter sp.
TCGATTCAAGTATAGATCGATTCAAGTATGGGAGAGTCGATATGCAAGGCTTGACAGCATTTTATCAATTTCTGTCAATTTATTACATAGCTGGGAGATAATTGCTTCGCTGGCATATTGGAGCCTCTGACATATTATAAGTTGTGTCTCTAGTTCGGCAATCGAGCCTCTTGATATAGAAATAAAATGAATAAACTCCTTATTGGAATTTCTCCTATGTCCTTCTGCAATATTAGATGGAATAGATATGGAGCATCGTCTCATTTGATCACAAAGACCAAATCTTTCTTCATTAGGTAAGGACTTAATGAGAATGTAAATGTCTTCAACGAGGCTCATGGCTTTCTGCCATACCATCAATTGTTTGAAATCACTATTATTCATGATACATATTTAAGAAGATTTTCTAAGCGGCTTGTCCGCTATCTCAAGACTGAAGACTAAAGACTGAAGACTCGAATTACGATTTTACCAGTTGGACTACTATTAGGCGGCCGCCGTCGGCTGACGAAAGGAGTAGTTTGCGGCCTTCTGTCAGCTCTACGTAGTCGCCTGGCTTTATGTGGCGTTTGTCAGGTCCGGTCACGTCCCACATGTCGGGGAGACGACGGTTGATGAGGATCCATTTGCCATTGTGGAAGTGGAAATCACCTACCGGCCGCTTGTCTTCCGGTCTGATGCGCTCGTTGGGGGTCACGAAACGGTTGACGTGCCACATGTAGAGAGACTGCTTGTCGTAGACCATCAGGCGATAGTTTTCCGGCAAGTACTTTCCTTTTGATGGCGAATAATAGAGATTGAGCACTGGCAGTTGTCCATGATATGGAGTGCCGCAGAAAGGACATCGGGGTTTTGTGGTATTGTCAAACACAAACCAATGGGCCTCACAGTTTGGATTCTGGCAAGGCTGCATCAGGTCGGTAGTCTTTACGAGGGCTGTCTCCCATTCGTCGGCGGTAGGACGTTTCGACGGATCGTGGAGACCGTCGATGAATGCACGGTCGAAAAGCTCCTTAAGGTATGGCCCGCATATAGTGTAGGGAAGTTTGTCCACATCCCCTTGCGGAAGTTCGGAGGGTTGCAGATTCTTGATTTTCGGCCGGTTGCTCTTGTCTGTTGGATGCTCGATGAACAGAGCTTTTTCCCCCATCGATAATTCTTCATCTTTAGCGGCATCAAGATCGTGCACCTTGCCTCCGCGCAGTGGGTGGCGATATAGGAGATACATATAAATAAGTACCGCGAGCGCGTGCCTGTCGGTCGGGATGCCGGGGAGTTTCTTGTTAGGGTCTCCGAGTGGGAGTGCGCGTGTCTGGAGCACTTCCGGGGCTATGAAATCAGGCGTTCCCACCACATCAGGGGGATACTTGCCAGGTACTACGAGTCCATCGCAATCAATCACGGCTGCTTTCCCGGTCTCAGGGTCCACAAGCACATTCTTGTAAGAGAGGTCGGAGTGTGCGAGTCCCGCGGCGTGGAGTCTGCGCACTGCACGTGCTATCTGAAGGCACATATGGTAGTGGCTGAGCCATGTGCCTTTTTGGTCAGGTTTCAGGAATTTATTGCGCAGTTTGGCAGATGCAAACCATTTGCCCTCTTTTTCCTTCCCTTTGAACATCCCGTCTTTGAAGAAGAAATGCTTCTGATAGGCAGGGCATACTATACCGAGGCGCCCATTCCACTCCACAAGTTTTGTGGGCCAGCAGAATAGGTTTTCCCAGTAGTCGCCACCGACTTGATTGAATATCTTGTCGCGATATTTGCCTACGATATTCTGCAGGCGATCTTTGGCATTGGCATCCTGCGGCTCCCGGAAGAAGCCTACGACGTAGCTTTTGTCAGGACTGAAATAAACGTCTTTCATCGCTCCTGAGCCAATCACTTCATCTACGAATTCTACGGGGGTGCCGTCGGAGGCTGTCAGTTTTATTATGTTGGGCATAGTTTTATTTATTAATTCATAATGCATAATTAGCTACGCAATATCAATTATGTGGAAATTTATGAATTGGCTAAGAAATTATGCTTTGTGAATTTTTTAATAGAGGATAGCGATGGTGCGGTCGTCATGGTTGCCCGGACTCCAAAAGTCGAGCCAGCTGAGGAGCTGCTCGGCAGCCATGTTGTTGTCGTCGGTAAGGTCTGTCTCTGCAGTGATGGAATTCCAGAGGGAGTCCCATTTTTCCTTGCGTGCGAGGTTGGCGTCAGTCTCAAAGAATGGGTCGCTGATGCCGTCGGTCATCAGTAACAGAGCTGTAAAGTCGGGCACTATCGACATACGGATGCGAGTGCGGTCGCGGAAGATAGATTCCATTGTAAGGAAGCGGGTCTGGCCTGCAAACTCTCCGCCGTCCGGCTCGTTGAGCAGACGTATGATGTCGGCCTCCTTGTCGTAGATTGCGATGGCTCCGTCGCCGACTCCAAATGAAGCTACAAACCAACCGAAACTGAACTTTCGGCATACGGCAAGCAAGAGTGTAGTGGAGAAATCTTTCAATACAGCTGATCCTCCACATTCATCTTTGCGCTTCACTATTGCCTTGTAAGCCTCCGTGGCAGCCCTGAACAGAACTTCATGCACCTTAGCCACAACCGGCTGCAAAGCTTCACGGCTTTTTTCAGCCGCGTAGATGGCTACAGCGTCTTCAAGGGCTTGGCCATATTCTGCGAGGGCATCCTTGCAGTATGTCTCAGACACTTGGCAAGCTATGCGTGAACCTTCGCGGGAATATTTGGCTGAGCCTGCGCCGTCGGCTACAGCCAGCACATACCATCCATTCTGGGGATTGAAGCTTACGCGGAAATCATCGTCACGTGGTTTGGCATCTTGGGCATGGCTTCTGCCACGCTTGCTGGCAGCCACAATATCTTTTTGTGGCATACCCTCGAATTCAGGCACACAGACATATGCCGAATCTTCGTTGCTTTTCGGAAACTCTATGTTGGCAGGCACCGGCTTCGAGACCCATAGGCTTCTGGGGTCAGGATTGAAAGCGATTGGAATCTGGAGTTCAGATACGGGTTCTCCGTCTATTGTGCGGTAGCGCAAGGTAAGTGAGAAGTCTCCCTGAGCTGTAGGTATGCCTGAGAGGGAGCATACGCCATCGTCTGCCACAGCAAAAGAGAGTCCGAGCTCTTCCGCTCCTGACAGCTCCACACTCTTGGCAATATCTTTTGGCAATGAGAAAAAAGACTCATATTCTTTGCCGACAGTGCCGTTTGGGAGGTGTATGCCGAGGTTTTTTATTTCGTTTTCTATGATGATGCGTCTGTTCATGCGATCTTGCTTAAATTCCGAATATGAGGATTCGATGAGCCACTTGAGGAATTGGTCGCGGTCGGACGGTGGAATACCGGAGCGCCGTATTACCCGGTCGAGAGCGTGTGCGGCTTCCGGAAGCACCGGCTTGGGATGTCTGCGGGGATTTATCATGATCTTGATGGGATGGAATCTGGGATAAAGGAGCCTGGTGAGAGATAGATTTTGCCGGGGCCCGTGATGCGGAGCATGCTCAGGCCTTCGCCACCGAGGAGATTGCCCAGCGACCAGTTTGACGACATCTGTCCCTCTGAGATATACTGCATGGCTATGATGTGGTTTTCGTCGACTTCAATGGTCTCTCCCGGTGGGAGTGAGATTGTGATAGGAGTGCCCTTTGTGTCGAGGAAGACAGTGGCGCGTCCTGAAATCTTCTGGAGTAGTAGCCCCATGCCTCCTACGAGTCCGGCGATAGAAATCTTAGTGGTGACATCCACCTTAGCACTGGAACCTACATAGACCCCACGATGGCAGATGAGAGATTCTCCTTCGAGCCTTATAGGGAGAAGACCGAAACGGCTGCCTATTACAGCCTTTCGCGGCACGGGGCTGACGTTGTAGAGACGGAGTATGAATAATGATTCGCCAGAAATCTTCGCCCCCAGTATGCGACCGAGTCCGGAGCCATTGAAGCTCAGTTCTTTTTCTATGCCAGCCTCCAAATATATGAGAGCACCTTTCTCGGCGAAGAAGTTTTCGCCGGGTTCGAGTGTGACCTCGAGATGCTGTACGAATTGACCGATAAGTTTGCAGTTCATTTTTTTTTAGTCTTCAGTTTTCAGTCTTCAGTCTTAAGATTGCGGCTTCGCCGCTTGCGTTTTTTTTGAGTCTTCAG
>CAYNEZ010000023.1:6745-25630 GCA_964396365.1 uncultured Sangeribacter sp.
TTCAGTCTTAAGATTGCGGCTTCGCCGCTTGCGTTTTTTTTGAGTCTTCAGTCTTAAGTCTTCAGTCTTAAGATTGCGGCTTCGCCGCTTGCGTTTTTTTTGAGTCTTCAGTCTTAAGTCTTCAGTCTTAAGATTGCGGCTTCGCCGCTTGCGTTTTTTTTGAGTCTTCAGTCTTAAGTCTTCAGTCTTAAGATTGCGGCTTCGCCGCTTGCGCTTCTTTGATGACAAAACTCTAACGCTGACTTGTCAGCGTAATCTAAAGACTTAAGACTCAAGACTGAAGACTTAATACTATACTATCACATTTACTTCCGCTGGAGGAGGGGGGAGCTGAAGGTCGGAGGTGGCACCGATGGAGCGGTTGCCGATGCCGATGGAGTCGGATACCCATTTGAAGAAGGATCGGAAGGCAGTGCTGTCTACTATGTCGAGAGAATAGACCTGGTCGGTTAGTTGCTTGAGAGGCTCTGTCTTTGCGCTCATGCCGGCGGCACACGCTATGATGGCGCCAAACTTCCGCTTCTTGACTTCAGGGATCATCTCTCGATATAGCTGCAGGTCGGAAGGCTTTCCATCGGTCATCAGAAAGAGGATAGGCATCCAGTCTCCTTTTTGGTCGGGAGTGCTGTGCCTTACTTCTGAGTCAATCTTCTCACACAGCAGTTTCAGAGCGAGTCCGGTGTGTGTGGGGCCACTTTCGGGAGTGGTGATTTCCGGCAATTGCAGTTCGTCGAGAGGAGTGAGCGGTAGGATCTGCCGCACCTCCTTGTCGAAGGTAATGATACTGATGCTGACCGATTCGAGGGCAAATGGATCTTGGCGGAGACTCGAGAGCATTGCCTCGAGTCCCACTTTGACCGATTCAATGGGTTCTCCACGCATCGACCCCGATGTGTCAATCAGCAAATATACAGGAAGTCTTCGCATTTTTAAACCACTATGTTGACTTCAGGTGGTGGCGGTGGGAGCTCGCTGAGTCCGGTCGGTTCGCCGAGGCCATCGTCAACCTTCATTGAACTTGTGCTTACAGAGGCGGATACCCATTTGAAGAAAGCTTTGATTGTAGCACTGTCGGCAGTGTCGAGCTGCACCACGCACTCTGTGATTTTCTTCAGAGTGTCAGTGTTTGCACCGGAGCCGGCTGCGCAAGCCACCACCATGCCCCATTTCCCTTTCTTGAAGTCAGCGATCCCTTTGTTGAGGTCATCAGTGGGTTCGCCATCTGTCATGATGAAGACGAGGGGTTTCCAATCACCCTTCTTTTCCATTGTGGTCTTTGTCACTTCTTGGTCAGCCTTCCTGGTGAGGAGAGAAAGAGCCTCTCCGAGAGCTGTGCAACCGCTGGCTTGGAGATTGGGTTGCTGGAAAGCTGCAAGTTCTGTGAGGGGAGTCACTTGTTGCGCTGTGCTATCGAAAGTTATTATGCTGAGATATGCCGTCTCAAGGGCATAAGGGTCTTGGCGCAGGGTTGACACGAGTACCTGTACGCCATTTTTTACTGCCTCTATCGGCTCTCCAAACATGGAGCCGGAGGTGTCGAGCAGGAGGTATACTGGGAGTCGACGCATGATTATTTAGTTTTTAGTTTTTTTTAGTCTTTAGTCTTCAGTCTTCAGTCTTAAGATTGCGGCTTCGCCGCTTGGGTTTTTGAGTCTTCAGTCTTTGAGTGAGTCTTCAGTCTTCAGTCTTCAGATTGCGGCTTCGCCGCTTGCGTTTCTTTGATGAAAAAACTCTAACGCTGACTTGTCAGCGTTATCTTAAGACTGAAGACTTAAGACTGAAGACTTACTTCGCGTAAGTAGTGACGATACGTTTGATGGTCTCGCATATGTTGGGATCCGGGAAGGCGTCGCCGATTGCGGAGAATTTCCATTCGCCGTTTCTTCGGTAGAGCTTACCCATTATGAGGGCTGTCATGCCGCGATATTGGGGTTCGGCTGCCACATCATATGATGCGAACACCTCTTTCACCCTTGTCGGAGTGCCCTCATACATTCTGATTGATGCATAGGGTATCTGAGAGAAATCTTCCTTCCCGCAGTTGTTGAGGAAAAAGAAAATCTGCTGCACATTTGGGCTTACACGGTTGAGGTCTACCGTCAGAATCTCGTTGTCGAGACCATCATCGCCTGCCTGATCCCCTTTAAGATCGTCGCCGCTGTGATGAAGAGCCCTGTCGTTGGAGTCCACTTTTCCTGCCGGCATTCCGTAGCGAGAGAGGAATTCCATTCTGTAGAGGGGGGAATAGATGTGGTCTACGAGTTTTCCATTTGCATCTACCATGACGCATGAGAGATCAAGGTCGACATCCTGGACTGTTTTTCCGAGTCCGAGGAACCCGCTTTTTACAATGGCACCCCAGTTGCAACCCACGCAAAATTGTGTTAGTTTTGAGCCATTTCCCTTTTCAAGGTTTATGCGCTGGCCCTTTTCCAATCTTATAGCCATAATCAGTAGAGTTTTTGGTTTTCAGTTTTTGAGTCTTCAGTCTTCAGTCTTGAGTCTTAAGATTGCGGCTTTGCCGCTTGCGTTTTTGAGTCTTGAGTCTTCAGTCTTAAGATTGCGGCTTCGCCGCTTACTTTTCTTAGATGACAAAACCCTAACGCTGACTTGTCAGCGTAATCTTAAGACTGAAGACTTAAGACTGAAGACTAAAATTCATCCTACGTATTTGTCGACGAAGAATTGCAAGCCACCTTTGTAGCCGTTGCCCATGGCTTCGAACTTCCATATTCCGCCACGTTTATAGAGACGTCCGAATTCTACGGCTGTCTCGATGGAGAAGTCTTCGTCGAGGTCGTATTTCGCTATCTCCTCGTTGGTGAGGGCATTATAGATGCGGATGTAAGAGTTGTGAACCTGTCCAAAGTTTTGGCGACGCTGGTCAGCCTCGTGGATTGTCACGGTAAATATGATCTCGTTGATGCGAGGGTCTACCTTCGAAAGGTCGACTGTTATGGTCTCGTCATCGCCTCCGTCGCTGTTGCCGCCGGTTCGGTCGTCGCCTGACGACTCCACGGCCTGGTCGGGGGAGACAGGATTGTTGTAGAATACGAAGAACTCGTCGAGAGGGAGTTTCTTGTTTTCGCCAAGCATGAATGCAGAGGCGTCAAGGTCGAATTCAAAGCCGGTGCTTGTGTTGGGGTCCCAACCGAGACCTACTCCTACTTTCTCAAGACCGATTTCGATGCGTTGTCCTTTTTGAAGATTGATTGCCATGGTTGAAATATTTTAATTTGTTTTTGTTTTCGATATTGCAAAGATAAGGAATATTTCTTTGAAAACAATAATATTTGAAATATTTCAATGAAAAAGGCAAATTTTTGAATTATTTTGGTTGCAATGTTGCAATCCCGGGTCAGAAGTAGTGGGTTACGGCGATAGAGACGCGGTTGTCGCGGTAGGATAGTTTGCCGGGCATAAGGTCAGTTATTCCTATTGCCGCCTCTACAGCAACTGTGGCTATGTCAAATTCAGCTGCAAAGCCAAATTTCCAAGCCATGTCAAACCTGCGCTGTTCGCCATCCTTACCGAAAAGATGCCACTCGTCGCCAATCAAATTACGGTCTTTAAATCTTATGTCTCCAGCAAAAGCATAGCTGAACTCCAGACCGGTGTATGTGCGCAGAGGAAGGGCATCAAGAAGTTCGTAGGAATAACCGATCACCACCGGCACGCGCGCTCCGAGCTTATACAGTGAAGGGTCAGTTTCTCCGTTGTCCATGATTATGAGATCCTTGTAGGAATAAGAGTCGTAGAATAACGAGAGTCCCGGCTCCAAGTAGGCACTCCCGCTTATCCAATAGTCGTAGACCACCCCGATGGTGCCACCGAATCCCTGGCGATATCTTTCACTGAGATATTTGCCTGCTTCAGTGTCGGCGAGACCACCCACCTTGCCGGGGATATTGATGTCGAAAGCAGCACGCACACCCCAGTTTGAATCTTGTGCGGATACATGGAGTGCGGAGAGAATGAGAGAAAGGATGATGAGCGACTTTTTCATAATTCTTATTTTATTCAATTAACCTTATGGCCCAATGACCTCATAACCTTAAGCTTTCACTTGTGGAAGTTGAGTTTATAGGGTCTATAATGGTAACGATATACTATAGATAATATTGCGGATGAATCAGCTTGGTGTCTTATCGGCAAGGGCAGAAAGGAAATCAGTGAAAGAGCGGACTATGTCGAGGAGGGAGGTTTGTGCCGCTTCATTTTGCTGGGCAAAGAGGGTGCCGCTTGTGGAGTTGGCTACGAGTTTTCCTTGCAATGTCGGGGAGACTCCGCTGATGTCTTCAAGCATCTGCATCTCGATCTTGAGAAGTTCGGTAATGCCGATGTTGGCTGCGTTTCCGCTCACTTGCGTCGGCATAGGCACTCCGGGACGCGCACGATATGGAATCACTCCGTTGAAGCGCGACCATTCATCCGCTATATCCTGAAGGTCCATCCCGGCCGGAATTGATTCGTCGGGGAAAAGAAGAACCCCTTTTGCACTTGACTTCATCACGAAGTCATAAAGCGTGATGAGGCGATTGACGTATCTTTGCTGATCTATGATGTCGCTTATGTAGGAATGCACTTCGCCGTCGAGAAACGGATATGCCTTGAATACATATGGATGTGCCTCTTCGACTTCGCATCTGCGCAGCAATTCACCGTTGTCGGCAAACCATAGTCTTCGCCAACCGCATCTGACGATACTCTTCACTTGCCCATGCGATGCTTGGGCCTTATTCCATTTTTGCATTGAAGAGAGTATATCTTCCATCTTTATTATTTTGAGGACAGCACTATCTTCATCGTGGATCATGCCCAAAATTTGCACCTCCTTATGCCACACTTCGATGATACGGCATCCATTGTTTCCCCTCTCCGGTGAATTATAGATGGCGGAGACACGTCGGTAATCGTCGGCAGTCTCGCAGAATTTCTCAAGAAGAGTGGCGAATGTGACGCTATGCATTTCCCCGATAAGGTCTATGTCGTTGCCACGGGGGTCGTAGCCGTCAGAGTGGAAGAAAAAATTGTCGGGAGTGACCGGGAGGATTTTGTCATCGTCAATTTTTACAGCTATCAGACCGGAAATCATGAATTCTTCGAAAAGGCGAGGGGCGAGTTCTTCCATGCGGTTTTTCTTAAACCATTGGCGGCGTTTGTGGTTTGCCGTGCGAAGTTTTTCCCCTTTTATGCCGGAATCTTTGGCTGAAAGTTGCGGCACTTTGTATTGGGAGCGGTAAAGACCTACGACATTCCGGAGTATACGGCGAAGGATATTGTTTTTTAGTGGGGTTTGCCCCTGCTGCCTGATGAACTGCTCTTCGGATATGTGGTTGCCGTCTACGATCATCATGTCGTCCCACTGATTGCCGTAGACGTATCGTTTGCAGCGAGAACGTTCGGAGCGGAAGGTTTGCATGTGGCGCCACTCCCTGACAGCATGTCTGAAAATATGTTCCATAATAGCTTTTTTGCGCAAATATAGCCACCCATCGCGCCCGACACCCCTTATCTTACAAAAGCTTTGGTAAAAAAATGGTGTGAAATTTTAATATATAGGAATTTATTATTAAATTTGCAAAAACTAACCAAAATAAATTTTTTATACCTAACTTTTATGAAAATCAAACATTTTGGAGCTGTACTTGCAGGAGTTGCCCTCACGCTTTGCGGAGGATTCGCCCTGAATGCAATGATGGCTCCCGCAGCGGCAGCCGCCGCTGAAGAAGGCACTCCCGAACTTCAAGACGCCACAGGAGTTTGGAGCTACGGCAATGCCGCAGTAATGGAAGCCACAATGGCTCTTTCCGGATCGACAGAGGCCGGCGTAGTATTGTCATCCGAAGGTGGACTGGAAATGACTGTCCTCGCCAACGGAGCATCTTTCCGCAACAACGGAGACAATATCCAGGTGCGCACAGGCGCAGAATTCCGTATTCCGGTGATCTCAACCGATGACGTAGTGACCGTAGAAGGATATCCCGGATATTCTTACTACACTATCTCCGGCGGAGAAGAACTGAACAACACCAATACATACAAGGCAAAGTATTCCGACGTAGAACGCGGATACGTAGCTGTGGTGTCTACCAACGACAACAACTATTACAAGTCGTTCACCGTAGAGCAGAAAGCTCCGAAAGGGCCTGCCACTCTCGACAATGAACCGGTAAAGGCAAGCTTCACATTTGATCTTGGCACTGAAGGCCAGAAAGCCGACATCAACTGCGAAGATTATTTCATGGCTTCGAAAGTGACCTATGGCAGCGAACTTACTCTTGACGGTAAGGACAACAAACACCTCGACATGACTTGGTTTGGAGTTGTCTCAAACCTTTCCGCAGCTGACGAGGCCAACGCCATCCGATTCGTGCTCCAGCCCAACTTCGGCCTTGTGTTCACTCCTACCAAGGTATCGTTTGAGATGACACGCTTCGGTACAGACATGGGCTACGTGGACGTGGCATGGGAGAATCCCGACAAGACTGTTGTAGATCTCGCCAAGGAAGTGAAGCCGGAGCGCGACAATGCCACCCCGAACGTGAGCGAATGCAGCTATGAAGTGGCAGGAGCCACTCCCGGCGAAGGTGCTTGCGCACTTCTTCTCAATCTCTATAGCCTCAACCCGGGCAAGCGCGTAGGTTTCCGCAACGTAGTGATCGAGGGTACGCTCTCAGGCACTGAGAAAGAGCTCCCTATGCTTGGCAGCTTCAAGGCAAATGGAGTAGAGTATAGCGTTCAGGACATCTTCGAGGCTGAAGGGGAAAGCTATACAGCTACCATCGAGATACCTTGGGATGCAACTATGATCTCAAAGGAGAACCCGCTGACCGACGTAACCCCGATAAAGGGTGAGGTAGGGGAAATCCAATACGATTTCCTGCAAAGAGACTGTGAGAATCCTTGGGAATGGGATGAGTGCTATGTAACTATTCCAGTCTCATTAGGCGCAATCAACATTGACTATATCGCCATGTTCATCTACAGACCCGGCTACACAGTCACTTACTACGATACAGACGCCAAGACTGAAATGGGCAGCCAGATCGTGGAGAAGGACACTCCGATCAAGGAATTTGCTGTTGACTATAACACTGCTGCCGCTGAGGAAGGCTACAAGGTTCGCGGATGGTATCTTGCTCCTGCCAACGCCCGTAAGGCTACAGTAGACGAGGTAGTCACTGACCATATGAGCCTATATGCCCGAGCTTCAGAAATCGAGACAGAATCTACTCATAAGAAATATGAGTTCTTGCTCAACGACGCATCGTTCGATCCTGCCGACCATGAGGCTTTCAATACTGAAAACGGTTACTTCCACGACACTACCCACGGTTGGGCATTCAAGGACGGCGACGTGATCACTCTCCTCACAGGCCCGAAAGCAGCAGTATCTATCGCACTCTGCCGCTACGGTTACGGCACAAACATCAAGGTGACAGACGCCAAGGGCAACGAAGTTGCTACCGTTCCTGCCAAGTCAACTACAGACACCGACGGCGAGGTGGTTGCATTCCAGTATGATGGCGAACCGGGTCTGCTCACTCTGACATTCGAGGCTGAGGGCGAGCTCTACATCCACTCTGTGAAGATCATGAACAATGCTGAGGTGAACTATGAGGCTGAAGGCAACTGGTATTTCGTGAAGCCGGGTGATGCCCAGTCACTTCTCGATGTGATTGAAGCAGTAAGCGCTGTCAACTCCGACCGTGAGGCAGAGCGCTCATTCATCTTCGTTCCTGATGGCGTATATGATCTTCGCGAGAAAGTGCTCACCAACCTTTCAGGCCACAATATCTCCCTCATCGGCCAGAGCATGGAGAAGACCATCATTCGCAATGCTCCCCACTACACTACAGAGGGAATCGCCCAGACCGCTACCCTGATGAACACAGGCACAAACCTCTATATGCAGGATCTCACCATCCAGAATGCACTTGACTACTATGGCGCTCAGGATGCAGGGCTTGCCGGCGGACGCGCTGTGGCATTCTGGGACAAGGGTATCAACACTGCTGCCAAGAATGTGACACTCCTTTCATACCAGGATACCTATTACACCAACAATGTGAACGGTACATACTACTGGGAGACTTCCGATATCCACGGTACGGTTGACTTCTTCTGCGGTGAGGGCACAATGTTCATGACCAACTCCACAATCACTGTAGAAATGCGCAAGCTCGACGGCACAGGCGAATGCACCATCACTGCTCCTTCCACTAAGGCCGGCGACAAGTATGGCTATGTATTCGACAACTGCACGATTGTCAACCACGCTGCCAAGTATAACTTCGGACGCGCATGGAGCAACGAGCCACGCTGCGCTTACATCAACACTACCGTAAATGATGACAAGCTCAACAGCGCACGCTGGACTGCCAACGGCATGAACGTAGCAGCCAAGGCATTTGTAGAATACAACACTAAGGATGCAGAAGGGAATGTAGTGACTCCGGCCTCTCACGTCATGACCTTCATCAAGGGCGACAACGTCAATGAGATGGAGACAATCCTGACTGCCGACCAGGCTGCAGAGTATACATTAGACAAGGTGTTCCCGGAATGGAATCCTGCTGCTCTCTGCGTTCAGGTTGAAGCTCCGAAGGCTTCCATGAGCAACGGTATGATCACATGGGCTCCCGTAGAAGGCGCATCTGCATATGCAATCTTCAAGGATGGCGAATTTGCAGCAGTTGTGACTGAAGGCGACTCCTACGCTGTAGACGACACTAAGGCAAACTGGAGCATCCGCGCAGCAAATGCACAAGGTGGTCTTGGAGCAGCCTCTTATATCGACGGTTCCGGCGTCAGCGGTATCAATGCCGAGAAAGAAGGCATCTACTTCAACCTCCAGGGCATCCGCGTAGAAAAGCCTGTCAAAGGCCAGATCTACATCCAGAATGGCAAGAAGATCGTGAAATGATGATCATTGATCAGAGCTAAAAGAAAGCTCCCGCTGAGACCATCAGCGGGAGCTTTTTATATAGTAGCTATGATGATTTATCAGAATTCCACCAGGATGCGGAAGACGTCGGCACGATGGCCATTCCAGTAGGCGAGGATGTCGGCGGCTTGCTCCGGCTGCACGATGGCGGAGATGAGGGAATCTACGGGACATGTGCCGCGCTTCATATATTCCTTCACTGCCTTGAAGTCTTCCGGCAACGCGTTGCGAGACCCCCGAATGTCGAGTTCTTTCTGCACGAAGAGTTTGGTCTGGAAAGTGACAGGAGCGGGCGAATACCCTATGCAGACTACGCGTCCGGCAAATGACACTTCTCCTACCGCCAGGTTGTAGGTGAATGGCGATCCTACAGCCTCTATCACTACGTCAGGACCGTCGCCTCCCGTGATTTCCATCAGGCGGTCGTGGAAGTCCTCTTTCGTGGAGTCCAGGCCGTAGGCTGCGCCTAAGTGCTTGGCGAGTTCGAGTTTCTTTTCGTCAAGGTCTACTGCTATCACTTTTGCACCGCGAAGCGCAGCGCGCACGATGGCTCCAAGTCCGATCATGCCACATCCGATCACCATTACGGTGTCGATGTCGGTGACCTCACCACGGGCTACGGCATGAAAACCGACGCTCATCGGTTCGATGAGGGCACATTCCTTCACGCTGAGACCTTCAGCTTCCACCACCTTTTCCCAGGGCACTGCGATATACTCTTGCATTGCACCGTGGCGTTGCACGCCGAGGGTCTGGTTGTCGCGGCAGGTGTTCGGACGGCGGCGACGGCAGGAAGGACATTTGCCGCAGGCTGTATATGGATTCACGGTCACGTGCATTCCTTTGTGGAAGAGTCCTTGCGGCACGTCGTGACCTATCTCCTCTACTGTGCCTCCTATCTCATGGCCAGGCACAACGGGGGAGATGGCAAGGGCGTTAAGGCCGAGATATGTGTTGAGGTCAGATCCGCAGAAGCCTACGTATCCGATTTTTATAAGCACCTCATTAGGTTTAAGTTCCGGCATGTCGCGATCGACAATGCGCACATTTTCTTTTCCTTCTATCAGTATTGTTTTCATGTTGATTCAAGTTTTCGGGTTTTCGGGTTGTCGGGTTGTCGGGTTGTCGGGTTGTCAGGTTGTCGGGTTGTCAGGTTGTCGGGTTGTCAAGTTGTCGGGTTGTCAGGTTGTCAGGTTTTCGGGTTTTCAGGTTGTCGGGTTGTCAGGGTCGTTTATCGTTACTCACTCATGTTTTTGATGTAGGGGAGGGGGGGGAGGGGGCCGAAGCCGTAGAAGCGGCGGGCGTTTTCGCCAAGGAAAGCTCGTTTTTCGGAGTCGGTGAGACGGTCGGTCTTCAATACGAAGTCGTAGCTCATACGGTAGGTGATGGCGGTGATGGTGCGTGGATAGTCGCTGCCCCACATCAGTTTTTCAATCCCCACGAGATCTGCAGCCTCCTTAATGGCATCAATGGCACCATCGAAAGGATAGAACTCGGAATTGAATAGCCATGTGATGCCACCGGATTCGATCATTACATTGGGATGGCGCGCGAGCTTTATCTGCTCTTGCCAGCCCGGACACGTCACCATCCCGAAATGCCCAATGGCAATCTTCAGGTCGGGACATGCTGCGATCACATCTTCCATCTCCTTCACTTGCAAGTCGCCCTCGGCGAGAGTTATCGACAGGATAGTGCCGGTCTTTTCCATAAGACGGAACATATCCATCATCTCTCCTTTGTTGAGCCATACCCTTGAGTCTCCGTTAAGAGGAAGTCGATGAGCGGGGATCGCTATTGCCTTGAACCCTTTGCCGATCAATTTCTCAGCTTCATACAGGAATCCGGGACGCAGATAGTGGCACATGCCGCAGCAAAGAAACCGGTCGGGATAGCGGGTCTGCACATCCTCGAGATATGCGTTCTGGTTGCCGTCGATAAATTCTTGGGTCACTACGGCGGCTGCTACCTGGGCATAGTCCATGTTGGAGAGGAAGACCTCCGCACTGTTGCGTCCATCTATCATGAATGGGGGGAGCATCTGGCGTTCCTCGCCGAAGAAATCGGCACGCCCATTCTTCAATTGGCGCACCCGGCCACCATCGGGAAGTTCCGCGTACTGTTGAAGCCACAAATGCGCATGACTGTCTATTATCGTTGTCATCGTTTTCGTCGTTGTTAGGAATTTTTCCAAGATACGCGTTGCTGATCGCCGATGATCTCGCGGACTTTCTCTACCAATTCTGCAGGGGCTTTCTCGCTTACATACTCGATGTTGCGGCGCACGTTGTCAGGATTGGCAGAGCTGAAGAGAGTAGAAGCGATGCGGGGATTGTCTACGGAATATTGGATGGCGAGTTTTTCGATTGGATATCCCACCTCATTGCAATATTCGGCAGCACGCCGGCATGCTTCCACGAGTGGCTTGGGTGCCGGATGCCAGTCGGGGACCCCGCGGTTTGAAAGAAGTCCCATTGAGAGAGGAGAAGCGTTGATTACTCCTATTCCCCTCTCCTCGAAGAAGGGGAGGAAGTCAAGCAGCTTGTCGTCGTTAAGGCAATAGTGGCAGAAGTTAAGCACACTTTCCACTGTGCCCGGCTTGGAGTGCTCTATCACCCACTTGAGGTTTTCAAGCTGGAGGTCGGTGATTCCGACATGACCTACGATCCCCATATCCCTTAGCTCCACAAGCGCAGGGAGAGTTTCTTCTACCACCTGGTTGAGGTCGGCAAACTCAATGTCGTGAACATTAATGAGATCGATATATTCGATTCCGAGACGTTCCATGCTTTCAGACACACTTTCCTGTGCGCGGCGGCCGGAGTAGTCCCACGTATTGACGCCGTCTTTGCCATAGCGGCCCACTTTTGTGGACAGGAAATATTTATCGCGTGGTATTCCGCGGAGTGCTTTGCCAAGCACGGTCTCCGCCTTGTAGTGGCCATAATATGGCGACACGTCGATGAAATTGATTCCGCCATCGACAGCTGCGTAGACAGCATCAATGGCTTTGCCTTCGTCGATGTCTCTGAAAACGCCTCCGAGCGAGGATGCCCCGAAACTCAGTTGCGACACCTTCATCCCGGTGCGCCCGATTTCTCTGTATTCCATGATATATTCGATTTATGTGAAAGTGGCCAAAGTAGCTATGACAGCTGCTTTAGCCTTGCAAAGTTAATGAATAATCGGGAAATAAAAAAATTTTAGAGAGGCCAGAGGGGGCGGCGTACGGGGGAGATGTCTCGCCGGGAGGCTGCAGCTGCTCCTTGAAGAGCCTCGAGAGCAGCCGAGACACGCAGATTCCATACCCCGGCTGCTTCCGGGATGATGACCGCCGTGCGGTCTGCCATCACGGAAGCTACCAGATATTCATGTATCTTTTCCTTGATGAAGGAAACAGTAGATTTCGGGAGCCGGTATAGAAACCGGAATCGCCAATATTCCGGATGTTCAAGATCATTGACCGGAGACATATGCTTTTGCGAAGACAGTATCTTTTGAAGCGCAAAGCGAATTTCAGCTACCGACACACCCAGCACACGCCAGACACGCTCAATGTTGCCTTCTTCGCAGATGTCGGCCATCTGATGTCGGCGGTGGCGGTCGAGATCGGAATGCAGTTCCGATTCAAGCCATGCCGCACTCTTGATGTCAGCCAATACTTCGCTCAGGAGAATGCATAATTCATAATGCATGATTTAGGATGCTGCTTCATTTGAATTGCCTGCCTCTCCCTCCTCGTCGGGGAAGCGGGAGGGTTTCTTGCGTTTGCATAGTGATTCGCGGAGCATCTCGAGACTGGTCTCGGCAAGGTGGGCATAATCGTCGGTGTCTGCCTTGTTTGTGATCATAAACCATTCGGAGGTGACGAAAGCCACAATAAACTGGTGGATTGCGGCTACGATAGAGTCAGTAGCGGCGTTGTTGAAGTTTCCAGGCATTTGGAGCAGCAACGTTACGGTGGCAGTGTCAACGTTGAGAGTATTATTGCCATTGGAGGAGTTTTCCTTCAGCACCTCAGAGAGTTCAGCCTTGACTTTTGCCAACGCATTGCCGATGCTGCGCATGATCTGGTTGTAGTTTTCATCGTCATTGTTGACCTGCATAAGGGCTACTTGGCGATAGTTTTTTCCGTCGCCACGGCTCCGGCCCGTGAGATATGTCTTGTTCTGGATGTCGTAGACAAGTTCGTGGATGTCTATGGTTACTGTTAGAAGCATATTTAATTTTGAATTTTGAATTTTGAATTTAGAATATTTCATGGTTCCCCATGATTCCAATCTTAAATCTAATCTCTTAAATCTTATAACTTATCTCTTATCTCTTAAATCTTATTTCTTATTTCTTAAATCTTATCTCTTATCTCTTATCTCTTAAATCTTATCTCTTAAATCTTAAAACTTACAACTTAACTCTCGTCGGTGCCGGATGATGATAGAGGATTGATTGAAGCTTGCAGGCATATTCATCGCGGCGTGAGAAGGAGGAGGGGGATCGCTGCGGACTCACGATCTCTTGCCAGAGGGCAAGAACGTGGGAGGTGAGCATATTTTCGGTGGTTTTCTCAAGGTTGGCGATGTCGGTAGTGTCCGGGACCGTGATTGTCATTGCAAGGGCATCGTCGTTGTTTGAGACTTTGTGGAGGAAAGGGCGGCAGATGTCGATGGCGTGCATGGCGGCTTCATCGAAAAAGGAGTGGAAAAGCGATTTGTCGGCTTCTGAAAGCGCCAGGCGACCATAGTCTTTCTCCTCAGGACTTCGGGTGCCCTGCCATTCAGTGCGACGCGCTACCTGAGTAAAGACCGTCTTGCGGCTGATTGTGATTGAAGTTTCCATAGGGTAGAGGTTTTTGATGTTTTCGGATGCAAAGTTAGGGCTTCACATCCACTTCCGCCCCTTATCTTGATAAGACGTGGTGCGTTTTGCGTGGTGCGTTTTCGTTTTGCGTTATTAAAGAAGATGCCAAAATTATCGCGCAGAGTATATCGAAAAATATACTCTGCGCGATAATGTTATAAAGAATTGTTGTTGACTTACTTCACCATAACTTTCGTCCTGCCTACGAGGTAGAGGTCTCTCGTGAGGCCTTCGATAGTGATTGTCTCTCCAGCTTTAAGATGCAGTGTCCTTACCACTACGCCCGTGGCTGAGACTACGTCGACTTTCCGCTTGACGCCGCTGCTGATGCGAAGCATACCCGGGGCAGGAGACTCAATGGCGAGACCTTCTTCCGTCACTGTCGGCAGCAGGATGCCACTCCAGTCGCCAAAGACAGGGATTGACTTTCTTGTGGTGCCCGTCACGTAAGCGCCAAACGGCTCGGCTGCTACATTCTCCACGAATGCGCTGCCCGGCAAATATGCATCGTCACCATCCTGATTGAGCGACCTGACTTCCGGCGTATCTACAGGCATGAACGTTCCGACAAATTGCATACCGTTGGTCCATGTAGTGAGATATGGCATGCTTGATTCGGGAGTGAGTGTTACGTTGCCGGCACTGAATGTCACGCGTCCTGCAAGATTGTATTCCTCAAGATAATCCGCGCTGTTAGGCATCGAGATGATATAAGGAACACAAGCCTGGATGCGTCCGGCCTTCTCCCATCCGTCGGTAGAAGAGTTGTAGAGCCAGAAGGGTTTGCCGCTTCCTGCGCCATCGCCGCTCCAAGCGTTGAAAGGAACGATGTCCCCGGCTTTCTCATGCCTGATCTGCTCCGGTTCGAACGGGAGTGTCAATGTCTCCCAGCCACCGCATTGCCCAACCTCCGTCTTCTTTGTGAAGTCGCGGCTGAGGCTGATCACATCGGCATCAAATTCAACAGGAACATTGAATGGATGACCATAGTGGAGGATAATGGTCTCAGATCTTCCTGCCTCTATGATGTTGAGATGAGCTAAGTTTTCCACCTTGATTCCGGAAGGCACATAGACCAAAACATTGGGGTTGGCAAGTCCGTCGCTAAGACGGCTTTCAATATCCTTGGTCTCTGAGTTCCAGACTAATGCACATAGGCTTCCGCAACCCGAAAGTATGCTGTCGCCATATTCTGTAAGATCAGACGGCATGATGACGGTTATGAGCCCTGTATTTGTGAAGGCGTAGTCCGGAATCCTTGCATCCTTGACTTTCTCGATGTCGAGGAGTGTCAGGTTATTGAGTGATTTCAGGAATGCGTAGTCAGCATCATTGAGTGTGCCCTCTACCCTGAACTCGTCGAAGCTATCCGGCAATTCGCGTCCGCTCCATTCGTAGCAGGATTCGAGCAGACCTCCGGCGGCAGTCTCGGCGTGATATTCGTCGGCATAGCCGTCGATCCGGAGTTCAGAGATTTCTGAATTCTGATGACCCTCCTTGACTGCTATGGCTTTCACTGTGCAAAGACCTTTCACATCGAATTCTCCGGAGTAATCTGCTCCTTCTACAGGATCTGAACCATCAACTGAATACTTGATACGGGTTTCCGGTTCATCGGTCTGGATATTTGCATAGCGGCCATTATAGGAGATTTTCACCGGACTGCATTTAAGTTCCCCGACATTTATAGTCAGTATGTCAGATTCATTGTAGCCCGGAGCTTCTGCCTTGGCATAGACTGTGCAGTTGCTTTCAATGAGGATCGGGGCTGTATATACTGTCCAGCCTTCATCGGGATTGAAAGTATAGCTGATGGTCGCCCCTTCTGTCGCGCATTCAAGAGTCAATGTCTTCGTTGATAGGTCGAAGTTGCTGGTGGGGGTCGCTGTCTTGTAGGAATCAACAACGAGTTCGGCAACTTCTGATGGCTCTATGTCGCTGTTCGGGATATAAGCGATAGCCCAAATCACTGCATTACGCGTCAGGGCAAATGGAGCTGTGTAGAGGGTGCTTTCCATTGTCGGTACTGAACCGTCAAGTGTATAGCGGATCTCGGCATCGCTTCGGCTGCACGACATGGATATCATGCCATCCTCATAACTGATCACAGGCATGGGCACAGCATTAGGAGTGTCCATAATATGGAAAGTGAACTGACCGGATTCGGAAGTCCTTTCTGCATCACGAAGGATACCATAATAAGTCCCAGCCTCCAACTTGATCATGCCTATAGATGCTATATCTTCTGCAGACAACTCAGCTACCTTATTGCCATCCCTATACAGGTCAAGAGCAATGGGGATGTCAGCTCGGAAATACAGTGAGTTGCTCGTTGCATCGAATTTGATAGCTACAAATTTGTCAATGGTCGGAACTCCGAACGACTGACGGGAATTGACAGTCATTTCTACAGCAGTTGTAGAGAACGGATTTGAGATTGCCAATTTCCATTTTTGAGGAGCACCCCACCCAAATTCTGTCTTTGGATGCATCACATATTCCAATGAATCTGTACCTGAAAGTGACACTTTGTCTCCTTCAAATATAGGAGTCAGATTCCTGACTTTTGAGCGCATGCTGTCGGGCAACGATACCTCAAACATATAGGAATCTTTCAGTTCACGTGCCACTTCAACATAACCTATATCTACGCCATTCACGAAATTGCGATAGCCTAGAATGGGCACTCGTTTTTCTTCGTTGTTGAAAACAAGGAGCTTACGATATATAGGACTCCAGTCGCCGTCACCATCGCGGGTGCGGAGATTGAAAAAGTGAGCATTTCCACTCTTGTCAAAGCCTGCAAGGTCTACTTCAAACGAAACAGGATTTGATGTGACGGTAGCCGATTTGCGGTTTCCATAGTCATTGTCAAGCCAATACTCGTATTCAGTGAAACGGGCTTCATTCGAGGCATTGTAGAAATACTTAGTATAGATCGTGCCCCACATGCCTTCTCCTGTTTTCATACGGTAATTGAAGCGGTGAAGACCCTTGCGGACTCCATCAAGATCCACTAAATAAGAATTAGCACCAGGTGATAACGACCCGGTTGTTTTCCCGGTATAATTATTGTCAATCCAATATTCATATGCTACAGCATTGACAGAACCGGCAAGATTCAGCACCATCTTACGGTAAACAGTGCCCCAACTACCGTCACCATATCCTACACGGCAGTTGAAATAGTGGGCACCTTCTGGAAGATTCGAAATATCAAGTTTAAGATGATTGCTTCCAATATCCATTGCTCCAGCAACCTTCGACGCATAGTCATTGTCATACCAATACTCATATGATATGGCACCTTTGTCTTTTCCTAAAGAGTGGAACATCTTGCGGTAGACAGAGCCGATGATACTGTCGCCTTCCGAAAGCCGGAGATTAAAATAGTGGATACCTTTTGGCAGATTGGAAGTGTCAATCTCAAAGTCAAGGGCACCACCCGACAAAGTCCCGTACTGGGCGGAAGACACGTCATGGTCAAACCACCACTGATAACCATCCGGAGCAGCATAAGCAACCCCAATGGCTAATAGCAAGGCTGAAATTAAAGAATATAGTTTTCCCATAAAAGTCGTTTTTAAGGGAATCAGTCAGCCTTTACAGTGATCGAAACCTTCAGTTTATTGCCTTCGGCATCATATTCAACCGAGCTATTTGCGGTGTCAACAGTTGGAACAGATGGATTCTCAGAGAAAGGAGTTTCTCCGCCATAAATACCAACTATAGTACCATCCTGTCCAAGATATCCTAACTCCGATATATTGAGCGGACAATCCAGATTATCATCTAATAGAGGCTGATTGTCATCTGAGTATATGTAGCAATCATGTGTATAGATATTTGAACTTGAAGGAGTAAAATCAAGAACTGATTTTATTATTGAACAAGTACCAGAAACATAAGGGTCGCTACTACCGCTTCTTTTTAATATACAAGAAATCATAGTCAATGGGTAGTAATATGAATTTGAAATGTTACAGTTTATGGCTGTGATTTTGTACATAGCATCCCCGTAAGGAGCATTGCCTCTCAACTTTGAATTAGTTACCAAAACAGAACCATAGCCATCGAATTCTGCATTTTCAATGAAACATTTATCAAAGGTTACATTGATGCCCGCATAAGCACCATTCCTAAGTATTCTTATCCAGCATCTTTTGATTTCAGAATCTCCTAAATTATTTTGAGATGAAACATAAGATTCAAAGGAAAGTTTATCTAGTCTTACCCCATCAAACAATGGCGCATCAATAACACTATTTGGATTGTTATTCATATCAATAGTCAGATTCCCTAAAATATGAGATCCATAACCATTTCCTATTATACTCACCCGTTTTTTTATAGTCATAGCCCCTCCATTCACAACAAAATCTCCTTCAGATAAATAAATGGTATCTCCATTTTTTGCTGAATCAAGGGCTGCTTCTAAAGCTGTTAGATTAGTGAAGAACGAGAGTTCTCCGTTGTGAGAGAGTGTTACCATTGGGTTTTCAGCCGAAGCGATGAAGATTGAGGAAATCGCTACGATCAAAGTAAATAATCGTTTCATTTTAGTTTGGTTTGTTTTTTATTAAGTCCATATGTCGAACCCCTGCCATACGGGTGAATAATGATATAAAAAAAGCGCAGGATTCATTATCTCTTGTGGTGACATAATCAGTCGGTTATTTGTTGTGCCTCTTGAATCAGTGACCGTCGCAGATAAACGCTTGTCGAAATCTCTGCCAACTCCATTTCCGATAGCCCACAGTCCCCGGAAACGCATTCAGCCCTACAAAATTAGTATAAATATTTGACACCTGCAAAGTTTTTCCGAAAAAAAAGCCACCTCCCCCCACCCCCAACATCCAAATACGAAAAATCTTAAGACCATAACTTATCTTAGTTCTATCGAATTCAGAAACAGTCAGAAAACGGCAAAATATAAATTTCTGTGGCGTTCTGTCAGTTCCCGGAGGAGATGAAGTAAGAAGAGTTCTGCGCCTAAAAGATTCTCTAAAGTTCCGGTTGATGCTTGTCTTAGCCTGAAAAAAGTTGACTCATAACCATGTATTATGAGATCAAAATAT
>CAYNEZ010000024.1:0-25487 GCA_964396365.1 uncultured Sangeribacter sp.
GCTTCTGACTTATTCTGATTTTATCGCCACCAATCCGGTGGCGATTTTTGTTTTTAATTTGGCTGTTTGGATTATATTGGCTAACTTTGCGACATCAATTCTGACACGAATCCCAAATATCTACCGCTTATGAAACCAATTCGCATAAATCTGCTCGTAAAGATTCTAATCGCTATCGCTCTCGGCATCGCGGCAGGAAATTTTTTCCCGGTGTGGGCCGGCAGAATCTTCATGACCTTCAATGCCATTTTCGGCCAATTCTTAGGTTTTCTGATTCCTCTTATCATTTTGGGATTCGTGGCTCCCGCAATCGCGGAGATAGGGAAGGATGCGGGCAAGATGCTTGTCTGGACTGCCCTCATAGCCTATACGGCGACATTGATGTCGGGATTCCTGAGCTACGGAGTGGGGGAGACGGTGTTTCCGCACCTGATATCGCGCGGTGCTCTCGGAGGCATCACGGAAGCCCATGATCTTGAGCCATATTTCACAGTGGAGATGCCTCCGCTCATGGGGGTGATGACAGCACTTGTGACTGCTTTTACAATGGGTATATGCCTATCAAGGATGAAGGGAGAGACGCTGAAAAGCGGATTTCGCGAGTTCAGGGAAATCGTGGAGATGACGATCTCCGGGGCAATCATCCCTTTGCTTCCAATCTACATTTTCGGCATATTCCTCAATATGACTGTCTCAGGACAGGTGATGGGGATACTGACGGCTTTTGCAAAGATAATCGGAGTGATATTCGCTCTCCATATCTTCCTGCTTATATTCCAATATTGCATCGCAGCCCTCTTCGTAAGGCGCAATCCCTTCAAGTTGCTCTGGACAATGCTTCCGGCATATTTCACGGCACTGGGCACCCAGTCGTCGGCCGCAACCATTCCCGTTACCCTGCGCCAGGCCATCAAGATGGGAGTGACGGAAGACGTAGCAGGGTTTGTAATCCCTCTCTGTGCTACAATCCATATGTCGGGAAGCGTGATGAAGATAGTGTGCTGTGCGCTCGCCCTGATGATCATGCAAGGTCATCCTTATGATATCGGGATGATGTCGGGATTCATTTGCATGCTCGGGGTGTCGATAGTTGCAGCTCCGGGCGTGCCGGGAGGGGCCATAATGGCTTCTTTAGGAATCTTAGGGAGTATCTTGGGATTTTCAGAAGGAGACCAAGCGCTTATGATCGCGCTCTACATTGCAATGGACAGCTTCGGCACTGCTTGTAATGTGACGGGGGACGGATTTATTGCGCTTATCATTGACAAATTTTTTGGAAAAAGGGTTTAGTCTTCAGTCTTCAGTCTTCAGTCTTCAGTCTTCAGTCTTGAGTCTTCAGTCTTCAGTCTTAAGTTTTCAGTTGTCAGTTTTTAGTTTTTAGTTTTTAGTTTTTAGTCTTTGGTCTTTAGGATTCAGATAAAAGGGGAGGGCCGCGATGGCGGTCCTCCCCGGCAAGTATATGGAGTAGTTATTTCATCCGGATGATTATTTCTGCTTCAGGATGGAACGTCCTTTTTCGATGGCTTGCTGATTGAGGGGTATGAGCTTGTGATGACGCTCGGGAAGAGATTTCTTCAACCCCTTGATTACGTTTTCCATCGGAATCTTGTATTCCATTGCTTCCAGGAGGGCACCCATCACGATCATGTTGTAAGCTTTTGTGTTGCCCAGTTCCAGGGCAGCATCCATAGCATTGATGGGAAAGACACTGATGTCGGTGCGTTCGGGATGCTTGTGGATACCGTTAGTATCGTAGATGAGCATGCCACCTGCCTTCACCTTGGGTCCGAACTTGTCGAGGCTCTGCTGGTTGAGAGCAATGACTATGTCGTAGGTGTCGAGCACGGGTGATGATATGCGCTCGTCGCTCAAGATCACTGTAACGTTGGCTGTACCGCCACGCTGTTCGGGACCATACGAAGGCATCCAAGTCACTTCCTTATCGTCCATGAGTCCGGAATAAGCAAGGATCTTGCCCATAGAGAGGACACCCTGTCCACCGAATCCGGCTGCTATTATTTCTGTTTTCATTTTTGTGGGATTGTGAGGTTGTGAGGTTGTCGGGATATCAGGAGAGTTTGAGGTCGCCGAGAGGATATTTCTCAAACATATGCTCCGCCATCCATTGGTTGGCTTTTTCCGGCGTCATCTTCCATCCTGAATTGCAAGTGGAGACCACTTCCACCACACTTGTGCCTTTCTTATCGATAGCGTTCTGGAAAGCTTTCTTGAGGGCAGCCTTTGTCTTGCGGACATTGGCAGGGGTGTGGACACTCTGCCTGGTGACATAGCAAGTGCCGTCGAGTTCCTTCAGCAAGTTGGTGATCTCAAGAGGATATCCATTGAGGTCGACACGGCGACCATATGGGGATGTAGCGGTCTTTTGGCCAAGCAGGGTAGTGGGGGCCATCTGGCCACCAGTCATGCCATATATGGCATTGTTGACGAAGATCATGACGATGTTCTCGCCACGGTTGGCAGCGTGGATGGTCTCTGCAGTTCCGATTGCCGACATGTCTCCGTCGCCCTGATAGGTGAACACCACATTCTCGGGCCAAAGACGATTGACAGCTGTCGCTATTGCAGGAGCACGTCCGTGGGCAGCCTCGATCCAGTCACAATCAATATAATTGTAGGCAAACACAGCGCAACCTACAGGGGAGACACCCACAGTGCGCTCCACGATGCCGAGTTCTGCTATCACCTCAGCCACGAGCTTATGGATCACGCCATGGCTACAGCCGGGACAATAGTGCATGTTGACCTCATCAAGAAGCTCCGGAGCACTGTAAACCTTATTTTCGGGGCGGATTATATCTTGTATGTCCATTTTTAGTCTTCAGTTTTTTAGTTTGAGTCTTCAGTCTTGAGTCTTCAGTCTTTAGTCTTCAGTCTTCAGTCTTTAGGCTTCGGTCTTCAGTCTTTAGGCTTCGGAGATGAGTTTTTGCTTGAGGGCAGACACTATCTCAGAGGGGGAGGGGATGATGCCACCCATGCGGCCGAAATGCTTGACAGGAAGTGAATCGTGGACTGCGAGACGCACGTCTTCGATCATCTGGCCGGCGTTAAGCTCTACGACCAGAATTCCTTTCTTTCCTTCGGCAGCCTTGCGTATGGCTTCAGAGGGGAATGGCCAAAGAGTGATAGGACGAATGATGCCTACTTTCAGACCTTCTTCCTCAGCGAGTTCCTTAGCTTTTGTGGAGATACGGGCAACAGAACCGAAAGAGATGATGAGATAGTCGGCATCTTTTGTGTCGATCTCTTCCCAACGGGTCTCGTTGGCCTCTATCTCACGATATTTTTCCTGAAGCTTATCATTGATGACTTCCATTTTTGAAGATTCCAACTCAAGAGAAGTCACTACATTCCGTTTGCGGCGCCCTTCGCGTCCTGTCACAGCCCAAGGACACTGCTCGCGAATTTCCGCATCTGTGCGACGTGGACGCTGCTCGGGGAGCACAACCTTCTCCATCATCTGGCCCACGATGCCATCGGCAAGGATCATGGCAGGATTACAATATTTGAAAGCAAGGTCGAACCCGAGTCCTACAAAGTCTGCCATCTCCTGCACAGTGGATGGAGCAAGCACTATCAGATGATAGTCGCCATGGCCGCCACCCTTCACAGTCTGGAAATAGTCGGCTTGTGATGGCTGGATGGTGCCGAGTCCCGGCCCACCGCGCATCACATTCAGAATGAGAGCGGGCAGCGAAGAAGCCGCAATATATGAAATGCCCTCCTGCTTGAGGCTTACGCCGGGTGATGACGAAGATGTCATGACCGCCTTGCCAGTAGCAGCACCTCCATATACCATATTTATGGCTGCCACTTCGGATTCAGCCTGGACCACCACCATGCCGGTAGTCTCCCATGGCATGAGAGCCTCCAAAGTCTCGAGCACTTCGGACTGAGGGGTGATGGGATAGCCGAAATATCCGTCGCATCCATAACGGATGGCAGCATGGGCGATCGCCTCGTTGCCCTTCATAAGTGTTATTTCTTCCATATGTTGAGTTTTGCGTTTTACGTTAAGTGTTTACGGAGATCAGTCTATGCGCACGCGGTAGACCTCAATACAGGCATCGGGACACACGAGCGCACAACTGCAGCATCCGATACATGCCTCGGGATTTGACATATAGGCGAAATGATACCCCCGGTCGTTCACTTCCAATGGTTGAAGCGAGAGAGTGTCGGTCGGACAAGCGACCACGCATAGATTGCAACCTTTACACCGTTCTTTATTGACAGTGACAGCTCCTTGAATTTTTGCCATTTGTGTAGCTATAAGATTACTCAATTAAAATAATGAACGATTACAAATATCTATCGACCGTTCTTTACACTTACAAAGATAAGCAAAAATTTGTTAACATTTGCCACAAGACTGCAACTATTAACAAAATTTAATAATCAGCGCACAAATACGGATTTGTGCAGTTTGCGAGTCATCTGCCGTGAGTCTTGAGTCGATAAGTGTATCTATGAACAGGAGTGATGAAACAGAGTGTAGATAAGTTTTTATTAAAATTCGCAAATTATTGGTGTTTGCATTCGCAAATTTGAAGGAAATTTTGTAATTTTACGCTCGAATTTTCATTTTTATCAATCAAGTAAGAAATTCAGGCCCTCACGGGACACTGAGTTGGAGTGATTTTCTATAAAAACTGACTATGTCTGAACCAGCATATCATATTCCCGCGCTATTGCCGCAGACACTTGACTGCCTTGCCATCAAGCCCAACGGCATATATGTAGATGCCACATTCGGCGGCGGAGGCCATTCCCGTGCCATACTGGAAAGGCTGGGCCCCGACGGCCGATTGATAGCATTCGACCAAGATGAGGATGCGATAGCCAACTCACCGGATGATGAGCGATTCACATTTGTCAGGAGCAATTTCCGCTTTATGCGCAATTTCCTACGCTATCACGGAGTGGAGCGCGTAGACGGCATCCTCGCCGACTTAGGAGTATCTTTCCATCATTTCGATGATGCCGAAAGAGGATTCTCATTCCGCGCAGACGCCCCGCTCGACATGAGGATGAACCAGAAAGCGCCTCTTACTGCCGCGCAACTTCTCGAGCAATATGACGCGCGCGACCTTATCTCACTATTCCGCACCTATGCCGACCTCAAGGATCCGGCAAAAGCTGCCAAGGCTATCATAGCCGCCAGAGAGAATGCACCTATCCGCACCACATTCGAACTTGCAGAAGCTGTGAGGCCAGCACTCAACCCCAAAGGGGAGAAGAAGGAGATGGCACAGGTGTTCCAAGCCCTGCGCATAGCAGTGAATTCTGAAATGGAAGCTCTTACGACCTTGCTCTCCGATGCTCCGAAGATGCTGAAGATGGGAGGCAGGGCTGTGATACTGACTTACCATTCAGTGGAAGACCGACTGGTGAAAAATTTCTTCCGTTCAGGAAATGCAGAGGGAATCGTAGAGAAAGACTTCTACGGGAAGGTGGTGTGCGACTGGAAGCAGATCACAAAATCGCCTATCACTGCCGATGAGGAAGAGACGCTAAGAAACCCGCGCAGCCGGAGCGCAAAGCTGAGGGCAGCGGAGGTTATGAGTTGTAAGTTATAAGTTGTAAGAGATAAGTTGTAAGAGATTAGAGATAAGTTATAAGAGATTAGTTGTAAGAGATAAGAATACGAGATTAACAGACAACGAGAAACAATATAATATAGGATGGCTAAAAAGAAAAACAACGAAGGGAAAAAGAAAAAGGGGGGCTTCGGCAGATCGGTCACCAATACGGTGAAGCGAAACACTGAGGACCTACGTGAAGGACGTGCCGTTTCGCTTGAATTTTTCAAGAGGAATGCCTGGATGATAGTCGCAATAATCACTGCCCTGATTGCCGTGATGGGTCTGCGCTACCGCACGAAGACAAGAATGTCGGAGATAAAGGTGCTGACTCGACAGCTGGAGCGGGCGGAAAGCGAGAAACTTCATGAAAAGGCCTGGTATATGACACTGATACGCGAGACAGAACTCACACGCCTCACGACCGAAAAGAAACTGGGGCTCCGCTATCAGGAGGAGCCACCAATCGTGATCGAATGCGAAGGACTCAATCCTACCACCAACCAATAAAACCTCATCATGGCAAAGAAAGAAAGCAACAAACGACGTATTTTCATACGCTATGGAGTGATCACAGGTTTCTTTATCCTGATGGGCATGGGCATAGTGTGGAATATGTTTCGCACCACTGTCGTGGAAGCGGCAGCCTGGAATGAGAGAGCGGAAAAGCAGCTCTCAAGGATAGACACGATTGCTCCCGAAAGAGGAAGCATCCTGGCAGCCAACGGGAATATCTTGGCATGCAATGTCAAGGTGTGTGACATCAAGATCGACATGCGCCACAACAAGATCAAGGCGATGCCAAAATCCAAACTGATAGCCAAACTCGACTCACTCGCTGACACACTCGACCTGCGCTATCCACGCTTCGACCCACAAAAAGCAGATGCAGCCACGAAGAAAGCAAAATCATGGCGTGTAAGATTCCACGAGGAGATAGAGAAAGATCCCGAAAAACGCACGCGATCGCTGACCATAGCGCGTCACCGACCACTTGAGGAATTTGACTCTGCCCGCAAATTGGTATTTATCCGCGATTTCAAGGGTGCGGGCTTCCGATGCCCACTATATAAAGAGGAGCATTCCCGACGCATATACCCTTATGGAAAGATGGCCAACCGCAGCATAGGACGAGTGCATGAGGTGGTGACCGAGAAGACAAGACGCAAGGGGGAGATACATGGATATTCAGGATTGGAGAAAGACCTTGATTCGCTTCTATACGGCAAGCCGGGCTATGCCAAGCAAGTGCCGCTAACGAAGGGATATGGCAACTGGGTGACAACCCCACCCACACCTGGCTACGACTTGCTGACCACAATCAACATCGACCTGCAAGACATAGTGGAGGAAAGCCTTCAGGACATTTGCTCGGAGACAAACTGCGAGTGGGGGACTGCAATCCTGATGGAGGTGCCAACGGGAGAGATTGTAGCCTTGTCAAGCATCGAGAGGATGGAGGACGGGACCTATGGAGAGGCACTCAACCGTGCAGTGCTTCCCTACGAACCGGGATCGGTGATCAAACCGATATCGATGATGATAGCTTTCGAAGACGGACTTGTGAGTAACGTCAACCAGACAATCGACTGCTCACCGTTCCAACGGACAACGGACCCACATGCCCCGACGGTAAAAAACATGAAGCAAGTGATTGAAATGTCGAGCAACACCGGTATCGCACGCGTCATCTTCCGGGGATATGCCAACGATCCGGCAAAATACCACGACCGCCTGGCATCAATAGGCTTCTTCGACAAGATAAACTCAGGAATAGCCGGGGAGCAGGTGCCAGTGGTGAGACGACTGGAGCCCACCAACAGCAAAGGGCAACCCATCACCCTGACTTCACGCCACCTTGACCTTGCACGCCAAGCCTACGGCTACAACACAATGGTGCCACCTTTATATACTTTGGCGTATTACAACGCCATTGCCAACCATGGACGTCTTGTGAGACCACATCTTGTGCGTGCCTTACGTTCGGAAAAAGGAGACTCCATCATACCTACGAGCTACATCCGCGAGCAAATCTGCTCGCCAGAAACGGCAGAGAAAGTGAAACAGTGCATCCACGAAGTGGTATGGGGAGAGCACGGCACAGCTCGGATGGTGCGCGACGACCGTGTGAAAATCGTAGGAAAGACAGGAACAGCGTTCCCCGTAGAAAAAGGACAATATAACGCCGCCAAAAGAAGATTCGCGTTTGCAGGATTCTTTCCATATGAATCGCCAAAATACAGCTGCATGGTGCTCGTGCAAGGAGCTGCGGGGCTAAGCGCCAACAGAACCTCAGGGCAAGTAATGAAGCAAATCGCACTCAAGATGCATGCCCGCGGAATGCTTTCTGACATCCCAAGACTAAGGAAAACAACTTCGTCGGAGCGACCTACTATAGTAGCCAGCACCACCAATGACTCCGAACAGATAGCGAGCACACTCGGACAACCTATCAGAAAATTGACTGCAAAGAAAGATTATCCGGCAGGGAAAGTGCCAGACGTGACGGGCTACGACCTGCGCTCTGCCATCAATCTCCTTGAGAGCCGAGGCCTCAATGTAGCAGTGGAAGGGGCTGGGAAAGTGAGGAGGCAATCGATTCCTGCCGGCTCCAAAGCAATAAGAGGGCAGAAGATACTGATTACACTCGCGATTTGAAATGAAAAAAATGACAAATAAAAATCGACAACTCCACATATGACAACTAAACTATCAACACTGATCAAAGACATCAGACCCCTCGAAATAGTGGGAGACACTGATAAAAATATAGTGGCACTCGAAAGCGACTCACGCAAAGCCCAAAAGGAAGGTCTTTTCGTAGCAGTAAGAGGAGTGACCACGGACGGACACAAATATATCCCTGTGGTGGCTTCAGCCCATGTCGGCGCCATAGTATGCGAGACTATGCCAGCCCAGTTTGAGCCGGGAATCACATACATTCGTGTAGAGGACTCTTCGGATGCACTTGGACGTCTGGCATCGGCCTGGTATGGCCATCCGTCGCAAGATCTGAAACTTGTGGGGGTGACCGGCACCAACGGAAAGACCACCACTGCCACCCTCCTCTATGAAATGGCTCGACTCGAAGGATTCGAAGCAGGACTCATCTCTACGGTATGCAATTATGTAGGCTCACGCGCCATTCCGACCACCCACACCACTCCCGACCCACTCACGCTCAACCGTCTGCTCGCTGAGATGGTGGAAGCAGGATGTGAATATGCTTTTATGGAAGTGTCAAGCCATGCCGCACAGCAGAAGAGAATAGCCGGACTCCACTTTACCGGAGCCATCTTCTCCAATCTGACACGCGACCACCTCGACTATCATGGGTCGGTAGAAAACTATATGAATGCAAAAAAAGCCTTCTTCGACATGCTTCCCTCTTCGGCATTCGCTTTGGTCAATATCGACGACAAGGCAGGGCGATACATGATACAAAATACGAAGGCAAAGACTTACACGTATTCTCTACGTAGCGACGCAGACTTCCGCGGCAGAGTAGTAGAAAGCCGCCTCGACGGCACATTGCTATCGCTCAATGGACAGGAAGTGGAAGTGCAGTTTACCGGACGCTTCAATGCCTATAACCTTACAGCTGTCTACGGAGCTGCATACCTTGCAGGCCTTCCAAAAGATGAGCTACTGGTCAATATGAGCCGGCTGGTTCCAGTAGCCGGACGTTTCCAGACATTCCGCGGACCTGAGGGAGTGACGGCTATCGTAGACTATGCCCATACTCCGGACGCTTTGGTCAATGTGCTCGACACCATACGCGATGTGCTTGGGGGAGACGGCTATATCTGCACAGTGGTGGGAGCAGGAGGAAACCGCGACCACGGCAAGCGCCCTATGATGGCGCAAGAAGCCGCTTGCCGCTCAGACAGGCTTATATTGACATCAGACAATCCGCGAGATGAAGAGCCTGAAGACATCATAGCCATGATGAAGACAGGGCTCAGCGCAGAGGAGCTGCGACGCACACTATGCATCACAGACCGACGCGAAGCCATACGTACAGCCCTTTCCACTTGCCCCGCGGGGGGAGTGGTGCTGATAGCCGGAAAAGGGCATGAACCTTACCAAGAGATAAAAGGAGTGCGCCATCATTTCGACGACCGGGAAGAAGTAGTGGCATTTTTCAACGCATAATTAACGTAATCATCGTTGTCAACGTTTTCAGCGATATGCGCAGAAAACGACGATAACAACGAAACCAATAATAAAGAAGAAATGTTTTACGCCATTTTCGATTACCTACAGAATTCCGGCTCCATCGACTTTCCGGGGCGGCATCTGATGACCTACATATCCTTCCGGGCCGGCATCACATTCGCACTCTCTCTTGTGATCGCACTTGTCTTCGGGCGCCATATCATCGAACGCCTGCAGAAAATGCAGGTGGGGGAAGTGGTGCGCAACCTTGGCCTCGAAGGACAGATGAAGAAGACAGGCACCCCCACGATGGGAGGAATCATCATCATTATCTCCATTATGGTGCCTTGCCTGCTTTTGGGCAACCTATCCAACATCTATATGCTGCTTATGCTGGTGGCTACATTATGGACAGGAGCGATAGGATTTCTTGACGACTACAGGAAAATAAAATACCACAACAAGGATGGCCTGCAAGGAAAATACAAGATAATAGGTCAGGTAGGTCTCGGCCTTATCGTGGGACTCACCATGTGGCTCTCACCATCCATTAAGATGAGCAGTGTGCCGCTGACCACTGAAAAGGAAGCCGCAACAGAATTGAGCCAGGCCAGCCTGATCACCTCCACAACCCATGACGGACCAACTGTAGTGATGGCATCAAGTTCTTACGATGTCAACGATCAGGAGAAGACCGTGCATCCGGTAAAAGTCTATAAGACTCCGGAGACAACCATTCCCTTTGTGAAGAACAACAACTTCAACTATCAATGGCTTACGTCGTGGATACCGAATGAAAATGCCGCCCACACAGCAGGCTGGATCATCTTTGTGATAGTAGTGATAGTTGCTGTGACGGCAGTGAGCAATGGAGCCAACCTTACCGACGGTCTTGACGGTTTATGCGCCGGCACATCCGCTATAATAGGAGTGGCACTGGCTGTGATGGCATATCTTGGTGGCAACGTGATATATTCGGGCTATCTCGACATCATGTATATCCCCGGGTCGGAGGAACTGGTGGTCTATGCGGCAGCATTCATCGGAGCATTGGTAGGCTTCTTATGGTATAATGCGTTTCCGGCACAGGTATTCATGGGAGATACCGGATCTCTTATGCTCGGAGGAATCCTCGCCGTATTCGCCATTCTCATCCGCAAAGAGCTTCTCATACCACTGCTATGCCTCATCTTCTTCATAGAAGACCTTTCCGTAGTGATGCAGGTGTCTTATTTCAAGCTGACCAAGCGTAAATATGGACAGGGACGAAGGATATTCAAGATGACCCCTCTCCACCATCATTTCCAGAAGGCAGGAGACCAAAATATACAGAGTCTCATAAACTTTCCGAAGCAGCCAATTCCAGAATCGAAGATAGTAGTGCGTTTCTGGATCATCGGCATCCTGCTGGCTGCGCTCACTTTTGTGACACTGAAGATAAGATAACAATGGTCGACGACCACGATTCAAGAACCAAGGATTAAGAGTTTACACTGAATAAGTAATGAAGAATCAAAAAGATTTCGAAGGAAAGACACTGATAGTGCTCGGCGCCGGCGAAAGCGGTGTGGGAGCAGCCGTGCTCGGAGAATCTCTCGGCATGAAGGTATTCGTCAGCGACAATGGACCAATTCCAGACAAATACCGTGCGATAATGCTCAGAAGAGGAATTCTCTTCGAGGAAAACGGCCACTCTCGCAAAAGAGTGCTTGGTGCTGATTATATAGTGAAGAGCCCGGGGATTCCCCCCACGGCTCCACTCGTGAAGGAGGCGGAAGAAGCCGGCATCCCAATCCTGTCTGAAATAGAATTTGCCGGATGGTTTACAGATGCGAAGATGGTGTGCATCACCGGCTCCAACGGAAAGACCACCACCACTATGCTGATCTATCATATCCTGTGCAAAGCCGGTCTTAATGTAGGACTTGCAGGCAACGTCGGCAAGAGCCTTGCCCTGCAAGTGGCTGAAGAACAGCATGACATCTATGTGATCGAGCTATCAAGTTTCCAGCTTGAGAACATGTATGAGTTCAAGGCCAACATAGCGGTGATGCTCAATATCACGCCCGACCATATGGACCGCTACGACCACAAGATGGAAAACTATACCAAGGCAAAATTCCGCATAGCCCGCAATCAGCAAGAAGATGACTTCTTCGTATACTGGCTCGGAGACCCGATCGTCACCTCTCAGGTGAAGGCACTCCAGACAGAAGCACACCTGATGCCATTCTCTGATAAATACGAGGAAGAAAGTGTGGCATGGGAAGATGAGAACGGAATAGTGCATTTCGAGATACCCGGAGAGACCTGGGACATACCTCGCGACCGCATATCGCTGCCCGGACGCCATAATCTCTACAACTCGATGGCTGCCGGCATATCAGCGAGCCTTCTATCGATCAAGAGCGATACCATCAGAGAGGCTCTCGGCGACTTTGAGGCTGTGGAACACAGGCTCGAATTCATCCGTGAACTTGATGGAGTGAGATGGATCAACGACTCAAAGGCCACCAATGTAAACTCCACATGGTATGCACTCGACAGCATGCGCACCCCCGTGGTTCTCATTCTGGGAGGGAAAGACAAGGGTAATGACTACAGCGAGATTCTTCCCCTTGTAAGAGAAAAGGTCAAAGCAATCGTCTGCATGGGCAAAGACAATGCCAAGCTGCTTGATTTCTTCTCAAAAGAAGTAAGGGAGATACGTGACTGCCACACCCTTGCAGATGCAGTGAAAGCCTGCCGGGAACTCGCCACCGACGGCGATACAGTATTGCTCTCACCATGCTGCGCGAGCTTCGACCTCTTCACAAGCTATGAAGACAGAGGACGCAAGTTCAAGGATGCTGTGAATCAACTTTAAGAGTCAAGGACCAAATAAAAAAAAAAGCATTAATTTTCATTAGCTACATACCGAATAAAGACTGAAATGGGACAGAACAACGAGAGCGGCCTCTATATCCGCGAATCGATTGATGGAGTGCCGGTGGAACCTCAACGACCGGCAGAGAAAGGGAAAAAATCATCTAAAAGACGTAGTGAGGCTGTAGTGACCACACTCAAGAGTGACCCTTACATATGGGGCATCTACTTGATGCTGGTGCTGATATCCGTAATAGAACTCTACAGCGCATCAGCCGCTGAGGTGGTGAGCACGAATGTATATGCACCACTCATCCGACATGGAATGTTCTTGGGCATAGGGTTCGTATTGCTCTATCTTGTGCAGCGCACCCATTACGGCTACATCACCCGCTTTGCCGGACTGATCGGAGTCTTGTCATGGCTTGCCCTTGCCTATTCAACCTTTATGGGTGTCGAGATCAACGGGGCACAAAGAGCATTCATGCTTGGTCCATTCACAGTGCAGCCTCCGGAGATAGTGAAACTCACAGTGATCATATGGCTTGCGGCAATCCTTGCGAAAAGCCAGCAGAGGCATGATGTCAAGACATCCGGCATTATCTTTTCCGCCATCATTGTAGCAGCTTTCGGCGGACTGTTGTCGCTCAACGGACTTACCAATACGCTTCTTGTGATGGTAGTAAGTGTGTCGATGTTTCTCATCTGCGGCATACCTTTGAAAAAGATATGCATAGTGATAGGAATATATGCAGTCTTATTCGGGATGTTCTATGTCTGTACCAAGGTAATCAACAGATCATCGGAATTCGACAAGGTCGGGCAGACAGAAGAAGTTGTTGTCAGCAACCAGACCGGAGGAGACCATTCGCTGGGCTCTAAAACCCAAAAAAACCGTATCCTGCGTCATATAAGAGGTGTCCATCCAGAAGATGAACTTACGGATGAAAACCGCCAGGTGATCATGGCCAAACTCGCGCAAGCGCGTGGTGGAGTAGTAGGGACCGGAATTGGCAATTCCCGTGAAAGTGTGCGTCTTCCACTTGCTTTTTCCGACTATATATATAGCATCGTGATCGAAGAATCAGGATTGATCGGAGGAATATTCCTCATGATACTCTATCTGTTGCTGCTTGCAAGGGCAGGCTATGTAGCCTACCATCTGAGCAGGGCTCTCCCGGCATTCCTAATATTAGGATGCGCTATATTGATAGTGTTTCAGGCACTTGTGCATATGGCAATCGTCACGGGACTCTTCCCAGTGTCAGGACAGCCTCTTCCCCTGATATCAAAGGGAGGCACATCAGTGCTTGTGATGAGCGTGGCAATCGGCATCATGCTTTCCGTGTCGCGCTACGCCACACGCCAGAAAGAAGGAAAATCAGTAAGAGACAATGATGAAGCACGTCATTTAGGCGACGACCTGAATGCCATCAACGCATCAGCTGAAAATTAACCAGGAGGGGGCTCCCCCTCCACTCCATAATAACCCAAAATGAAAAAAGACAAATATAGAATACTGATAAGTGGCGGAGGGACCGGCGGACATATATTTCCGGCCCTCAGTATCGCCAACGCCCTCAAACAACGCCTCAACGCAGAAATACTCTTTGTGGGTGCCGATGACAGAATGGAGATGGAGAGGGTGCCTGCAGCAGGCTACGAAATAAAAGGTCTCCCAGTAGCCGGTTTCGACAGAAAGAATCTGCTTAAGAACATCGGGGTGCTCATTAAGCTACGTCGCTCCATTGCAATGGCCAGGAAGATTGTGGCTGATTTCAAGCCAGATATCGCTATCGGAGTCGGAGGCTACTGCTCGGGGCCGACACTGAAGGCCGCCCAGAGGGCCGGAGTGCCAACATTGCTACAGGAGCAAAACTCCTATGCCGGGGTAACCAATAAGCTACTTGCAAAGAAGGCTAAGAAGATATGCGTGGCTTACCCTAATCTCGAAAGATTTTTTCCTGCCGACAAGATAGTTCTGACAGGAAATCCTGTGCGCAAGGATCTCTTGTCTCAGTCAATTTCAACCGAGAAAGCCCGACTACGATTCGGATTGAACCCTAAAATGCCAACAGTGCTCGTAGTGGGAGGAAGTCTTGGTGCATTGACCCTAAACGAGAGCATGGAAGCCGGCATACGTCGTCTTTACGACGAAGGAATACAAGTGATCTGGCAGACAGGTAAAAATTTCGGCAACAGGGGCACAGCCGCCGTCAAAAACCTGAAGGGAATTGTCGTCACCAAATTCATCTCTGACATGGCCGCGGCATATGCTGCAGCAGATTTGGTAGTGTCAAGGGCAGGCGCAGGCTCAATCAGTGAACTCGAGCTGCTTGGAAAACCTTGTATCCTGGTGCCAAGCCCTAATGTAGCCGAAGACCATCAGACTAAAAATGCTCGTGCCCTTTCTGATAAAGGAGCTGCTCTCTTGGTCACAGATGCAGAAGCTCGGGATAAACTTATCAACGAGATTATTGAGCTTATCCACGATAAGAAACGACTTCAGGAGATGAGCATAGAAATCAAGAAGCTTGCTCTTCCTGATTCTGACGAAATGATCGTAGATGAAATAGTCAATATAATTCAAAATGCATAGTAATGCATCACCGTATGGATATTAAAATACCAAAAAATATATATTTTGTAGGGGCCGGAGGGATAGGCATGGCCAATCTCGTGAGATATTTTCTTTCCAAAGGATGCCGGATAGCCGGCTATGACCGCACCTCGACACAACTGACCGATGCCTTGCGTGCCGAAGGCGCAGAAATAGTGTTTGAAGATGATCCGGCCCTCATACCTGCCGACATGCTTGACCCTGCCAACACCTTGATAGTGTATACTCCTGCAGTGGGCGACGACAACCGAATACTCAGAAGATTCAAGGAAGTTGGTTTTTCTCCTGTGAAACGCGCTGCCGTCCTCGGACTGATCACTGCTGACACGGAAGGAATCTGCATCTCGGGCTCGCACGGAAAAACCACTACATCTTCAATGACAGCATGGATATTGGATCAGACTCCCGGGGGATGCAATGCCTTCTTAGGAGGAATACTTCGCAATACAGGATCAAATCTGATGATTTCACGTGGCAGCCGTTACTCAGTGATAGAGGCTGACGAATATGACCGATCCTTCCATCAGTTGCATCCATGGCTTGCTGTCGTGACATCTACCGATCCTGACCATCTTGACATATACGGTGACGAAGCCGGCTATCTTGAGGGCTTTGCCCATTTCACTTCACTCATACGCCCAGGGGGTTACCTTATCATGCACACCGGCCTAAAGCTTATACCGCGTATTGGAGAAGGAGTCACACTTGAGACTTACAGTGGGCACAGCAATGAGGAACGTGGCGACTGGTATGCCGACAATGTAAGATGGGGAGCGGGGACACTCTCAATTGACATACATGGGCCCAAAGTCACAATAAAAGACATAAGTCTTGGTGTGCCGGTAGAAATCAATATCGATAATTCCGTAGCAGCAGCGGCAGCCTCATGGCATGCCGGGGCAACTCCGGAAGAAATCAAGAAGGGTCTGGAGACATTCAAAGGAGCAGAGCGAAGATTCCAGATATGGCTCGATGGAGTGACTGAAAGCACAACAGCTGTCATCGACGACTACGCTCACTCTCCGGGAGAAGTAAAGGCTTCAATCGAATCTGTCAGGAAATTATATCCCGGACGTGAGATTGCTGTGATTTTTCAGCCACATCTTTATACACGAACCCGCGACTTCGCGCCGGAATTTGCCAATGCCTTGTCATTAGCCGACCGCGTGATCATGACAGAAATATATCCGGCACGCGAAAAACCCATAGAAGGAGTCGACTCTGAAATGGTGCTAAAAGACGTTAAATGTAAAAATAAAGTATTTTGCGAGCGAAAAAATTTGCTTAATTTGATAAAAAATAGTAATTTTGAAGTCCTTATGACTCTCGGAGCGGCAGATCTCAACGTCTTGTTGCCCGAAATTTGCCGTATCGTCAACACAAACGACTGATATGCAAATTGTTATATAACAATACATCTAACGGGGAATAGAAAGGGAGATGATAATATGTGGAAGACGATCTTAAAAACAGTCTTATGCGTAGTGCTACTGGGATACGTGGCATTTGCCTTTGCGTTCGTACATGAGGAGAACGCAAAACGCTTATGCACTGGCATCGACCTCCGCATCATAGGCAAGACACTTCCAGACAGTGTCTTGCGGCAAGGAGTCAACTCCCAACTCATCAAATACGGGAAAAAATTGAAAGGAGAGCCACTAGGGCAAATAGACATCAAAAGTCTTGAAGACTATCTGAGCAACTTTTCCAATTTTGAATCAGTAGAATGCTCGATCAACCCCGACAGCCGGCTACGAATTACCATTACACCAATCAAAGCTGAAGTCAGGGTATTCACAGACAAAGGCAAAAGCTTCTACATCAACCGATATGGAAAACGCATCAACGCGGATGCTGAATTCTATATAGATGTTCCCGTACTCATGGCGCCGGAAAAATATGAGAACCTAATTCCGGCAGCTCTTTCAATTATTAGATACACCGGCTCAGACCAGGAGCTAAGTCCGCTGATTGCCGGCTATAAGATAGATGGACCCAACGACTTCATCATCATCCCAAGAGTCCAAGGACATGTGATAAATTTCGGAGATTCCACACGGTTTGACGAAAAGAAGGCCGCCATCCTGGCAGCCTACCGCAGCGTACTCCCCTCGAAAGGATGGAATACATATGACACTATTTCAGTCAAATTCAAAAGCCAGATAGTGGCATCGCGCCGCAATAAGACAATAGTGACACATGGTGCACTTGAGGACGATGGAATAGATCTTGAAGAAGCCACACTCCCTGATGTGGCAAATATTAACACACAGAATTCCGAAGAAGAGAACGGTTAAGAATATAATGGCTACAGACAGATACATAGCAGCACTGGAAATAAGCAGTTCGAAAGTAATAGGTGCCGTGGGTGCCATAGGAAAAAGCGGACAGCTGGAAATACTCGCGATCGAACAGGAAAAGAGTACCGACTCCGTACGATACGGCCAAATCCAAAACATCGAAGAGACTTCCAACCTCATCAATTTTGTGCTGGAGCGTCTTGAAAGACGCCCCAATATTACTCCGCGCGAGATCACAGGAGTGTATGTAGGACTATCAGGCCGCTCCCTAAAAAGCATAGAAAAGGAAGTGACAATGACACTTCCCGACGAAACAGAAATCACTGACACCATAATAGATAGGCTCAGAAGCAAGGCTCTTGAAGCCGACATCGACAACTCACTTGAGATTGTAGATGCAGTGCCACGAATATTTACTGTAGACAGAACAGAGACCCATCGTCCGAAAGGAATGGTAGGAAGCCAGATCAAGGCCATCTACGACCTTATAGTGGCTCGCCCTGCCATACAAAACAATCTGAAAAGAGTGATCTCGGATAGGCTCGGACTTGACTTGAAGGGAGTGATAGTCACACCCATCGCTGTCGGAGACATCGTGCTCAACGAGCATGAGAAGAAACTCGGTTGCATGTTGGTCGACATAGGGGCCGAAACCACAAGCGTTACCATATATACCCGTGGCAACTTAGTATATTATGCTACGCTTCCTTTCGGAGGACGCAACATCACGCTTGATCTTAAGGCACTCAACGTCATAGAAGATAAGGCAGAGGAACTTAAGGTAACATTCGGCAACGCTATTGCCCCTGCAGTGCCTTCGCAAGAAATGGTAGGGCCACACAGACTTGCAGAAATCAGCAACTACGTAGTGGCAAGGGCTGAAGAAATTGTAGCCAATATCGTGGAGCAGGTGAGATATGCCGGACTGACAGAAAAAGATATTCCGGAAGGTATCGTACTATGTGGAGGAGGAGCCCGACTCAACGGCATGATGGAGCTCATAGGGAAATTCACAGGGCTAAAAATCAGAATGGCTACTTCTCCGGGGGGTATCAGGATGAGTGACATCAACAGTCAAGGCATGGAGAGTCTTCAAGTGACAGCCATCCTGTATGAAGGATCGAAAAAGTCAGAAGACGAATGCCTGCAAATTCCAGCCGCACCCGAACCTGAAGTCACCACCGATACAAGCACAACCAAAGAAGAGGTACAGCAAAGCAACGACAAGGAACGAAGGAAACCGAAAAAGAGCATATTCGGAGTTATCGGCAATAAACTTGGAGAATGGTTTACCCCCATCGGAGAAGACGATGAAGGGGACGAACTATCTTAAGCAATACTCCTACCACCACAAAATAAAATCATATGGAAGATTATCTAAACGACATAAATACATCGGAATTTATCGACGACGCCACGTCTGCTATCATAAAGGTGATAGGAGTAGGTGGTGGTGGTGATAATGCAGTCAACTACATGTATCGCCAGAATATCCCGAATGTTAACTTCGTGGTGTGTAACACTGATGAACAGGCTCTCAGGATGTCGCCCGTGCCAGAACAGCTGATACTTGGCTGGGATGTGACACACGGCAGAGGAGCCGGTAATGATCCGGGTACAGGCAGACAGTGTGCAGAAGCCTCCACCGAAGACATTCGTGCGCTCTTTGACAAGAATACAGAGATGGTATTCATCACTGCGGGCATGGGAGGAGGTACCGGCACCGGAGCAGCGCCGGTAGTGGCCAAGATAGCAAAAGAAGAAAACAAGTTGACAATCGGAATTGTGACCATCCCATTCCTTTTCGAAGGGAAGAAGAAGATCATGAAAGCAATCGAGGGAGCAAGTGAAATGCAGAAGCATGTTGATGCTCTCCTGGTAATCAACAATGAGAACCTGATTGAAATATATCCTGACCTCAACTTCTTCAATGCTTTCGAGAAAGCCGACGACACTCTTGCCAATGCAGCCAGATCCATTTCTGAGATCATAAGCGAGGAATGCTACATCAACGTAGACTTCGAAGATGTGAAAGCCACACTACGCAATTCAAAGACTGCGATCATAGCCACTGCATATGGAGATGGAGAAAACCGCATCACGAGTGCAATACGCAATGCACTCCACTCTCCACTGATGAAAAAGCATGATGTCAACACATCCCAGCGCCTCCTCCTCAAGTTCTCATGCAACCGCAACAGCGATCGCCCCATCACTGCTCAGGAAATGACAGAGATTTATGCCTTCACATCGCAACTGCCTGAGACAATTGATGTGAAGTGGGGTATTGCTGACAATCCCGAACTCGGAGATAAACTCAAGGTGACGATCCTTGCATCCGGTTTCGACCTAACTCTGATCGAAGGGCAAAAAAATAATGAATCGAAGGGTCAGAATTTAGACAATATTGTGCTCTTCGGCGATGGCCATGAAAGCATTGCTTCAAAAGCGGAACATGACAAGGAGGTGAACCGCACGATTGCCGAAATTTATGGGAAGGAGAAACTGAAACAGCAGATAAGAGATGCTAACAAAGCTAAATATGCAGTACTCGACCCGTCGCAATATGACAACCATGAAGTAGTAGCTCTTCTTGAACGTATACCGACATTCAATAGAGACCCGATGCTTCTTGACGAGCTGAGAAAGCTTTCAGACAGGAAAGAGCCTCGGACTGCGACATTGCAGAAGCCTTCTGAAGGAGCCACGACAAATGTCGACACAAATAAAGACAATTCAAACAATAACGTCATAAGTTTTTAAATACCAAAATGAGTTCTCAATCCACACAGATACCTGAGAATCCTGAGAAATTCCAGATGGTGGCCAAGACCTTTCAAGGTCTTGAGGAAGTGCTACGCGATGAGCTGATCGAGCTCGGTGCTGAAAATGTAGAGGTCGGAAAGCGTATGGTGCAGTTTGACGGAGACCTTGCGATGATGTACAAAGCCAATATTTGCTGCCGCACTGCACTGAGAATATTGAAACCCATCGTTAAATTCACGGCATCTGACCCAGACGAGCTTTACGATGCTGTACGCGAGGTAGAATGGGAGAAATATATGAGTCCAGATTCTACTTTCTCTATCGATTCCACTGTCTCGAGTGCTGAATTCACCCACTCCAAATTCGTCACTTACCGAGTGAAAGACGGAATAGTAGACCATTTCAATGATATCTGTGGAAAGCGCCCCTCAATAAGGCTTCAGGGAGCAGATATCCAACTCAACGTACATATTTCTGAAAACAGGGTCACTATATCGCTCGATTCAAGTGGAGAGCCACTCTCTAAACGTGGATATAAGGTAGAGAACACTGAAGCTCCCATCAATGAAGTGCTTGCTGCCGGCATAATAATGCTCTCCGGATGGAAAGGAGACTGCGATTTCGCCGACCCGATGTGTGGCTCCGGCACATTCCTTATCGAAGCAGCCCTCATTGCAGCTAACATCAACCCGGGTATCTACCGTGAGAAATTCGCATTCGAGTCTTGGGATGATTTTGACGAGGAACTTTTTGAAGAAATATATAATGATGATAGTGGAGAGCGCGATTTCGCCTACAAAATATACGGAGGCGACATAGATCCTGAAGCTATCAAGATAGCTCGACGCAACGTAAAGAGTGCAAAAGTCGAAAGTATGGTGGAAATCAGTTGTCGGAGCATTGAAGATTGGACTGATAATGCCCCAGAGGGAGTGCTGGTGATGAATCCTCCTTACGGCCAGCGTATCAATCCCACCAATATGACAGCTCAAGCTCTTTACCGGACCATAGGCACTTGTCTGAAAAAGAATTTTGAAGGGTGGAATGCTTGGATCATAGGTCTTGAGGAAGGCTTTATGCAGGATATTGGCTTAAAACCATCAGTAAAATATCCACTGCTCAACGGAGGACTGGAATGTACACTCAATGAGTATGTGATGTTCAACGGGGCTTATAACGATTTCCGTGCCGAGGGAGGAGTAGTGAAGCATGCTTCCGGAAAATCCGAAGGACCGAAAGTACGCCGTATGACTGACCGCGAATGGGAGGATGATGCCAAACGCTATGACGGCAAAAGCCGCAAAAAAGACACAGGAAAAGGTGACCGGCAAAAACGTCGGATAGACGACAAGCCACATAGATATGACAATGATGACCGTCAGCCTCAATATTTTGAGGAAAAGCCTCGTAGGTATGACAACGACGACCGTCAGCCACGTTTCAACGACAATAGACAGCGCCGGAATGACAATGGCGACAAACAGCGCCGTTTCAATGACGATAAGCCACGCAGATTTGACAATGGAGAAAAACCGCGTAGGTTCAATGATGACAAGCCGCGCCGTTTTGACAATGGAGAGAAACCACGCCGTTTCAATGACGATAAGCCGCGCAGATTTGACAATGACGACCGTCAGAAACGCTACGGTAACGACAAACCTCGTAGACATAACGACAACGGATATAATACCGAAGCCCGGACCATTTCCAACAAAGGGCCAAAGCTCACCAATTACACAGAGACTCGAGCACCCGGCAAGATGCGTTCGAGAAAGAATTTTAAAAACTCATTCAATCAGGACGACGAGTGATGCAGCCGGTGGTTCCCGAACAGGAAACAGACAATTACTTCACAGCCGGCCCTGGCTCAATGATAGTAGGAACTGTAGCAGCGATTTTAATGATCGCTGCAACAGCCTTTTTAATGCCCTCACTTAGTCCTGCGGCAGAATTCGGTTTATGCCTGACACTACCCTCCAATCCTTTCCCACATCTGATAGGATGTGGCATCAATACCCTGCTCATCGCATTATCGATATTCTTGGCATTCCTTTTCAATAAAAAACATTCCTTTGTCAGGAGTACTGAAGCATTGCTACCCACTGCCATGGCTGTGATCTTGGCATCCAATCCCGTCAATACTTCATATCTGGGTGCTCCTGTAGTGATGCTGATAGTGAATTTGATATGCCTTGATATAATGATGAAGGCGTATAATGCCGAAAATGCTACCACTTCCATGTTTGCCGTAGCCACTTATCTATCAGTAGGCTCAATGGTGCAATATGCTTTTCTTGCATTAATTTTAGTCTACCCTATAATGGCTCTTATGACAAAAGTGTTTCGGTTAAAGGAGATTGTAGCATATTTAATGGGCCTGATCGCTCCTTACTGGGTAGCTCTTGGATTCGGGCTCATATCTTTTTCCGACTTCATGATGCCACATTTTTTGGTCAATCTGCCAAATGCCGACGGCAACTATCTTCTGATGATCTTCGTCTCAATATGCACACTTGCACTTGTAGGACTGATGATGATGCTCAACAATGCCATGCTCATATATGCCGGCAACATGAGGGTACGTACTTTCAACAATATGATCAATCTACTGGGTTTTTCATGCGGCCTGCTCATGATTGTAGATTTCGATAATTTCGGAGCTTATGTATCTTCTTTTTGCTTTGCGGTATCAGTCCAGATATCCAATTTCTTTGCAATGAGAAGGATTCCACAAAGTCCAATATGGTTTTGGGGCTTATTGTCGCTATTCATGGCCCTATTCCTGTTCATGCTGATAGAGTCGCTCATCGGATAATTCATAATTAATCATTTGCTAATGAAAATCATAGCAGACAAGAACATACCATTTCTTGAAAGAAGGATAAAGAATGTAGAATTGATTAAGTTGGCAGCATCAGAAATAGATGCATATGCCGTAAGGGATGCCGATGCGCTTATAGTACGCACTCGCACTCTATGCAATGAAGACTTGTTGAAGGGTTCAAAAGTCAAGATAGTAGCCTCCGCTACTATCGGGACAGACCATATTGATATTCCATGGTGTCAGCAACATGATATAGAGGTGAGAAATGCACCCGGATGTAACGCGCCTGGAGTAGCTCTATACGTGTGGTCAAACTTACTTCGCAATGGATTTGATCCAGCCAAACACACATTAGGTGTTATCGGCTGCGGCAATGTAGGAGGAATTGTGGCTCAATGGGGTGAAAGACTTGGAGCTAAGATATTAGTCTGCGACCCACCAAGACAAGAAAAAGGATTTGCTGACAGGGAATACCTGCCTCTGGAAAAAGTTCTCTCCCACAGCGATGCCATAACACTTCATACCCCCCTTACTAACGATGGAAAGTACCCGACTTTCCATTTGATAGGAAAAGATAGCATAACGCATTTCAAAGAGGGTGCAATCTTGATTAATGCCGCAAGGGGTGAGGTTGCGGATACAGAGACTCTAATCTCGGCTATCGAAAAAGGCAAAATAAGCCGTGCTATTATCGACACTTGGGAACGGGAACCCAATATAGATCGCAAACTCCTTGAACTCGCCAATACAGCAACATGCCACATTGCCGGATATAGTGTGGAAGGAAAACAGAGAGCCACTCGAATGGCACTTGAAGCTGTAGCGGAAACACTTGGACTCAGAGTAGATCTCGCAGGACTGCAGGGTGCCTACAAAGAACCGGAATTAATCACACCACAACTAATACTAAAAGCATATGATCCTATGCCTATGACGAAAGCACTCAAGGCTGATCCGTCATCTTTTGAGACTATACGCAACGCTTATAGTCTACATAAAGAAATATTATAAAAGGTCAATTTTTTATCCATTTTTATAAAAAAAATTTACAATTTTTAGCGAATTGTAAATTTTTTTTTGTAAATTTGTCGGTAGCCTATGCTTCTAATATACGTATATTCTACTAACTATAAATAATAACTAAATGAGAATCAATCTAATCTTGGTATTGCTGCTGATGATGGCAGTCAATGTCTTTGCTGATGGAAGGAGTGTGACCGGCATAGTCCTTTCTGCAGAAGACAATGAGCCGCTGATTGGAGCTACCGTCAAGGTAAAAGGTGAAAACATAGCTGTAGCCACCGATCTGGACGGACACTTCAGACTCAACGGAGTAAGTCCCTCAGCCAAACATCTGGAAGTATCCTATGTAGGATATCAACCACAAACAGTAGAAATAAAGCCTGACATGAAGATATATCTTCATACAGCTACAGAAATGCTCGACGAGATGATCGTCGTGGCGTTCGGCAAGCAAAAAAGGGAGGCCTTTACCGGATCAGCCACTGTGTTGTCATCAGCGGAAATTGAGAAGCAACAGGTCACAAACCCTGTACAAGCCCTTGACGGACGTGTGCCGGGTCTTATTATGAACGACTCTAATAGTCCTACATCAAGTAGCGCTGAAAATATAGTCATTCGCGGAATCGGCTCTCTAAATGCAGGCACAACACCACTTATCGTGCTCGACGGACTCCCATACAACGGCAATCTTAATGATATAAACCCGGCGGATATTGAAAACATTACAGTATTGAAAGATGCCGCATCAAACGCCCTCTATGGTGCGCGCGGTGCCAACGGCGTGATAATGATCACATCTAAAAGCGCAACAAGAGGAAACACAAAGACTACCATAAGCGCCAAGTGGGGTGTGAATACAGATGCCCGGGTACATTACGATTATATCGACAACCCCGGTGAATACTATGAAGCTCATTACCTTGCCCTGATGAATAATTATAAGTATCGTCAGGGAATGAATTCCATGGAGGCGCATATACTTGCCAATAACACTTTAGGCAAACCTGCAGATGAAAACGGTTTGGGCTATATGGTATATACGGTTCCGAATAATCAGTTCTTGATTGGAGATAACGGGAAAATCAATCCGGCAGCCACACTTGGCAACCGCGTGGCTTATCAAAATCACATCTACACTCTCCTTCCGGATAATTGGACAAAAGAAGGAATCCGCAATGGTTTCAGACAAGAATACAATCTGAATCTATCCGGAGGCAATGATAAATATACTTTTGTAGGTTCGTTAGGCTATCTAAAGAATGAAGGTCTTTCCTATGGTTCGGATATGGAAAGAACCACAGCCAGACTTAAGACAACTTTCAATCCATATT
>CAYNEZ010000025.1:0-25086 GCA_964396365.1 uncultured Sangeribacter sp.
TCATCATAGCCAGTGTCTTCCTTGTGGAATCAGCCGAAGCAAAAGATCATAAAGCTACTCCAACCAAACCCACAACCTCAAATTAGGCCTTATTAAGAATTACTCATGAGGGTCAAAACTCAATTTTATAACTTAATAATGGTATAGGACTTTCAAAATAAAAGTCTTCAATAGTGTTTGTCTTTATATTATAAATTTGACCCTCATATTGCCTGCCAAATAGATTTTTAACCTGCAGAGCAATTGTTCCGGTAAATGATTTATAATTGACCATATATGTCAATGAAATATCAGCCATAACATTGAGACCTTTTTTTCGATATGAGAAAGGAAGTGATTCATCATATACAATACTGTAGGAAGAATGACTTTTCTCATAATCTACCGGAGAGTATGGATTACGTCCTGACATCATTATGTGTCCATTCAAACCAAGTATTTTATACAATCCATTTTTTCTTTTGAAAGCATATTCCTTCCCTCCTAAAATATTAATATACCATCTGGTATCAAACATAGTCGGATGCCAATCATTGAAAAAATCCCGATATTCCGATTTAAATATTGACAAAGTGCCCATGTAGTAATATCCTTTGGACAAGAATCTTTCAAAAGTGATGTCAACACCAGAGTTAATCCCTGCTCCATTACTGACAAAACGATTTTCAGATATAGATGGTGAAGGAAGAGTGGTCATATTGATTATTGAAAACGTACTGTTTTCAAGATTGGGTACATTATATAAGTATTGAAAATATGGTTCCACCTTAATGTGACATACAGGAGATACAATCAAGTTATAACTTCCCGTCAAGTGAAAGGCCCTCATCATTTTCAAGTTATGATTAGGTTTTACTGAATAATCATTTTCATTCTTTATATCAATCATATAGATATATAATGGCGCAATTTGTGAATGAAGACCCATTCCTATTGCAACGGAGTGTTTAGGATGAGGCTTATATTCCAATCCTAAGCGTGGCTCAACAGCGCAATCTTTAGCTAATGAAAAATATGTTATGCATCCCCCTAATATGGAAGTAATCCGGTTTGAAAAATCATGCTTTATCTGACCATGACCTTGTATTACATGAGTCTTACTTGAAAAATTGCAGAATGGCATTATTGCATCAGTCCCGAATTGATACCAACAATTATCCCAAATATGCTTATAGGTGATACCATATCGGCCGATGGTTTTATTTGAAAGTCTCTGATTTAAAGTGCTTGATAGAATTAAGTTTGTACATTTATTATCAGATACATAATCTGACGCCGGAGTTTCATTAGTCTCCGGATGACGCTCTCCATAATTAAAGTATCTACAATCCCTGGTAACAGCAAGAATATTTTTCATAGAGATGTTTACACCTAAGACACATTCGTTCGAAACGCCTGATGCAAACATTAAATTTTTCATAGACATATCTGTGCGGTCGTTAGTAGTTGACCATTCAGTGATATCATTTGTCGCATCTTGAGTAACCTTAGAATTTCCACATATTCCCCAAATTGAAATACGCCCCAACTTTGTGTCAGAAATGTCAATCTTAGCACAATAGTCTTGGTAATGAATAGATTGCCTGTCTGATAATTCGGGAATTATTTTCTTCAATAATTGCATTGTAGAAAGTCTGGCATTGCATATAAAAGTTGATCCATTTTTGCGAGACAAAGGACCTTCAGCAGATAAATCAAGTCCCTGTACACCCACTTGTGCTGAATACTCATGCTTCCATGGGTTGCCTGAACGAAATTTTATATCAAAAACTCCCCCAATAGTATTGAAATATTCTGCGGGAAAACAACCTGAGTAAAACTCTGAGTTCGCAAGCATAAAACTACTAAAGATAGTGTAGAGACCTCCGCCAGGAATATCTCCACTCCCATTAAAATGTACAGGAGATGGAATATCTATCCCCTCTAATCTCCATAATACACTTGATGGGGCATTACCTCTGACTATTATAGCATTCGATCCCGTTGAAGTTGGCCCGCAACCTGCAAAATTAGAAACCATTCGTGCAGGGTCATCTAAGCCTCCGGCAAAGCGTCTGCATTCTTCTACAGAAAAAGAACGTGAACTTGTCAAAGCCATCTCATTTTGAGGCAGCATTTTTGGATGTCGGGCACTTACTACCACTTCACCTAATTCATTAGATTTATCCTTGAGCTCTATGGTCACTACCAAATCCTTAGAAGATGTGGTCAAAATCTGCGACAACAATGCATCATCATATCCAATGCATTGCGCTTCAATATCAATTCTATTATGTTTTACTCCTTCAAACTTAAAATAGCCAAGTGAATCAGTAAAACAATATACCGAATCCGGATAACATTTCATTAATACACCCGGAATGGGATTTTTGGAAATTTCTTCGATTACTTGTCCTCGAACATATTGCGCAGCAACGAATTGTGGCAACATCATGCAGCCTAAAATTGCAGAAATAATTGATAATAATTTCATTGTCATAAGTATTAGACCGCAAAATTATGATATATTTCTGCATCCATTCTTGACAAAAATCAAGAGTCATCAGATTTGTGCAGTTTACGTCTTAATCGGCTTATCGTTTCCGGTGTAACTCCAATCAAGTATGCCATATCCTTTAAAGACAGATAATTCATTTTGAAATCAACTGTTTCTATTAGTTTTTTGTATCGCATCTCAACCGAGTCACAACGGAATGCAAACAAAAGGCTATCTCTATGAAAAAATAATTGTTCAGCTATATGCCGACCAAATCGCTGGGTCTCCATATTTAATTCATAAAAATCCAGAACTTGCTGCCGAGAAAATCTAAAAATGATGGCATCTGTAATGGCTATTACTGAATATTTTGCCGGAGTGCTTGTCAACAATGAGTGATATTCAGTTATAAATCCATTAGAATTAAAGCCGACTGTCCTGGCATTGCCTTCTTCATCGCAATATTGAAATCTGAAATTGCCAGCCAATACTGCACCTAAATACTTACAAGGATAACCCTGCACGACAAAACTTTCACCTTTTGCAAGATGGACAAGTTTTCCGAAATTACAAAAATATTCTGATGTTTCCTGAGATAATCCCAGCGATTTAACAAATTTGTGGAGCAATGAGGTTTCAAAATCTTCTTTCATATATCGAAGTTGTTGCGACTTATTTACGAATGCAAAATTAACTAAAAAATATGAAAACATAGATTCTTTTTATTAATCTTCCGCCATCTTTTAGGCATCTTTTCCATCTTTCATCAGTCATGATGCCCGCATCATTCCTTCTTCAAGATGAAAAATATGCTCTAAAACCTGACGAAATCTTAATAAAAAAATAAGTCGAAACAACTTCATCATTTATAAGCAATATTTTATTAATAATATCATCCATTTATATACACTCCACAGATCAAATATTCAATGACTTCAATATATTATACCCATGTCGGAGTAAGACTGCTTGACAAAGATACAATAAAAATTTGGATTATACCACATCTTTCAGTCACAAAACATAAATACTACTCATAAAACTGAAAGAAAGTCAAGGATAGTATTTGTTTGCAAAACAATGCTTCTTTTTAGCTCTTTTGAATAAGCAACTTTATAAAATGCTCTCTACAGAGAGCATTTTTTATTAAAAATGTTGTTTGTAAAGAGCATTTTTGCTATCTTTGCACCAACCCTTAAGCTCTATGTACATCGGTGGGAGAAGCCTCTACTTAGGCAACCGCCACTACACTCACACTAAGAGCCCACCTCAAAAATTTGAGATGGGCTCTAAGATACAAAGAATAAAAGTTGAAACTTGAATTGACAATGAAAATAATTAAGCCGAGGGAAGAGCTTCGCGAATTTATCAGATATTATTGGGTGCTGGAAAGCAATGAGCCTTTCAGCATCCTGACTTTTCCTATTGGTTGTCCGCAAATCATATTCCATCGAAAGACTCCACTCTATATTCCTGAACTTGACAAAAGCCAAGAGCCATTTACAATCAGCGGTCAGGTTAATTTTCCATCCCATATTCAGTCTGATGGAAATCTTGAAATGATAGTCGCAGTGTTTTATCCGCATACTATCAATCTCTTCATCAACACTCCCCCATCCTCTTTCTATAATCTTGAAATATCGGGATATGACCTTGAAAATAAACAACTCAACGAAATTGCATCACGCATATTCGACTCCAGCAATCATTCTGAATGCATCAAAATCCTTGAAAACTGGCTCATTCGAAATTTAAAATCATCTTTGAATATCAATAGAACTGCCAACTCTATTTATCAACTCCTTAATAATCCCGACATTACCATCAACAATCTTGCAGACACAGCATGCTTGAGTAAAAAGCAATTTGAACGCATATTCCGTGATTATGTGGGGATGAATCCCAAAGAATATGCCAGAATTGTCAGATTTCAGAGATCATTGTGGATGCTTCAGCGTGGTGACAGGGATTTCGTAGGGATAGCCACTGAGTGCGGATATTCCGACCAATCACACTTTATCCGGGAATTCAAATCCATGACCGCTCTGACTCCAAAGGCACTTCTAACTTACTGCCACCCATACTCGGATCTCTTTACAAATCCCATTTAGCCATTCTCACATTCATAATTTACCATTGAACAAAATGTCCTTTTTATTCTATCAAGCAAATAGCTTTTGCTGTAACTTTGCATCAAAAAAATTATGATGCAAGAAATCAATCCTACGGTAACAACCCGAGCATACGCTTATGAAATGTGGATGAAGGCCCCAATGCCTATGGTCACACTATTCCGCACCTTAGATGTCGCCAAACTATTGAAAACCAGCAAACGCCATAAGCTGAAATTCAATATGCTAATGTGCTGGCACATCGGCAAGGCAGCCTCTCAGATAAAGGAATTCTATATGCTGCCTGTCGGCGATAAACTGATCAAATATGATTCTATAGCAGTAAATACCATCGTAGCCAATAGAAAAGGGGAAGTAAGTTCATGCGACATCCCTTATTCTGACAATCTCCAAGAATTCAACAAAACTTATCTTCGTCTAACAAGACAAGTCGCCGAGACCTGCAGAAACCATGACATAACAGACCGTATGGTGATTGGAACTTCTGCATTAATACGTTACGAAATAGACGGAGCAGTAGGTATGTACAGTGGAGTCTTTAACAATCCCTTTATAATCTGGGGACGTTACCGAAAATCATGGTTAAAAACGACACTGACAGTTTCCTTCCAATTCCATCATACACAGATGGACGGTGCGCATGCCGCCTTATTTCTTGATTTGCTGCAAAATGGAATCAAGTAGTTATAACATTAAAGAAAGAAGCACCCGAAATTTGATGTTTTTTTTTGATATTATCATAAAAAAATTGTAACTTTGCATCACGTTTTGGTTCGCGGCAACGCGATTAATAGGGAATCCGGTGAAAATCCGGAACAGACCCGCTACTGTAAGTCCCGTTCTGTCAATGCATAAAAGCATTGAAGATCATCAGATTTTTAGCAGAGCCACTGGTCTTGATAGACTGGGAAGGCGCGAAAAATTGGGATAAGTCAGGAGACCTGCCAAACGCAATTTATTTCAATAATCTCGTGGATTAGATTTTGAAGTGAGGAAGATTGGCAAAAATATAGAAAAGTATTGCATCCTAAGTCGCGCTTTTGTTGCTCCCGGATGTAATGTCAGCTACGGTGACACTCCGTGGCTGAATGTTTGTGTCTTTACGTCTGTTGTTGGCGGAACGTCAATGATTTTCTTTTGCTTCTCGGAAATCAATCCAAGGTATAAGAATAATCATTTAGTTCAACCCAATAACAGACAACATGTTTACAATTTTTCATGGTTTTCACTTGGTGGAAGAATATCATCAGTGGAAAAAACAACACCGAAGCAATCGGAATCCGATAGGTGTCAAGGCTATCAAACTTTTCTTTGCAATCGTTATTCCACTCTTTTTCTGGATAGCTCCATCTGCCTTATACGGATTGCCTGGTTTGACTCCCGTAGAGCATCGTGTGCTCGCAATTTTCGTTTTTGCTGCTTTAATGTGGCTGTTTGATGCGGTTCCGGCATGGACCACATCGCTTGTTGTGGTAGTCTTGCTGCTATTCTGCGCTTCAAATAGTGCTTTATGGTTTTTTCAAACTGATTCCAATGGAGAAAAGATAGCAAGTCTTGTCAATAATACTGATATTCTCCATTGCTTTGCAGACCCAACCATCATGCTTTTCATTGGAGGCTTCATAATCGCTATCGCTGCTACTAAATCAGGGCTTGACGTTAAGCTGGCAAAAGTGATGCTGCTGCCATTTGGTACAAAATCCGAAAATGTTCTCCTTGGATTTATCTTGGTCACCGCAGTATTCTCAATGTTTATCAGTAACACGGCTACTGCCGCCATGATGCTAACTTTTCTCGCTCCTGTTTTGAGCGCATTGCCTGCTGATGGCAAAGGGAAAATTGGTTTGGCTCTTGCCATTCCAGTAGGAGCTAACATTGGAGGGATGGGAACTCCAATAGGTACTCCTCCCAATGCAATTGCACTCAAATTCCTTAACGATCCCAACGGTATGGATATGGGCATCGGATTTGGAAAATGGATGATGGTCATGGTGCCAGTCACTTTGGTGCTTCTCTTTATTGCATGGATGCTTTTGAAAACTCTTTTCCCCTTTAAGCAGAAAGAAATTCATCTTCAAATAGAATCGGAACATCAACCCGGCTGGAAAGACAAAGTAGTATATATAACTTTTGCTATTACTATCCTGCTATGGCTCACAGACTCTATAACGGGAGTCAATGCAAATGTAGTGGCTATGTTGCCGGTTGGCGTGCTATGTATAGCTGGAATAATCACTAAGCGCGACCTTGAGCAACTATCGTGGAGTATCCTATGGATGATAGCAGGTGCATTTGCGCTTGGAGTGGCAATGCAACAATCAGGACTCGCGGCTCACCTGATTGAATCTGTACCGTTTGATTCATGGTCTCCTCTCGTCGTGATAATAGGATCGGGGCTGCTTTGCTACCTTATGGCAAACTTCATCAGCCATACAGCTACGGCAGCTCTATTTATTCCAATTCTTGCAATAGCAGGAAGTTCTATGGCAGAGCAATTGGCACCTTTCGGTGGTGTTTCTACCCTTCTCATTGGCGTGGCTATTTGCTCATCAGTTGCTATGGTGCTACCTATATCCACTCCTCCGAATGCTCTTGCTGATGCAACTGGATTTATACAGCAAAAATATATGGTGAAGACAGGTCTGATTATGGGCATGGTCGGGTTGCTTCTTGGCTATCTCGTGCTGATACTTTGCGGAGTTAATGGTATATTTTAAAAATGAAAATCCATACTATGAAAATAGAAATAGTTGGCAGTTTTCTGCCAGAAGAAACACTTATTGCGGCAAGACAGGATTTTGAGCGTGGAATAATTGACCGTCCACGACTCACGTCTATTGAAGATGATGCTGTCAAAGACATTGTAGAGCGACAGATAGCAAGCAGTCTGCCATTTGTCACATCAGGAGAAATACGTCGCAAACATTGGGCAAACGATTTTTGGTTTGGACTTAATGGTATATTTTGTGAACACATTTCATCTGGACGCATTTATCAACAAGTGGAAGCATCCACTGATCTTCTCCACGTATCGGGTCGCATAGCCTTTAATCCTGAAAATCCATTCTTCGATGATTTCCGATATCTTCATGCAATAGTAGCTAACCGCGCAAAGTGTCGTCAGACATTGCCCTCCCCGGCAAATTTGCTGTTGGAGATATACGCCCTGTCAGACGGTCATCCGGAATTACTATATCCTACATCTATAGAAGAGCTGATCAGAGACATCGCTGAGGCATACCGCATGACATCGCTTAAATTGTTTGAATTGGGTTGCGATTCCGTGCAATACGATGATACAGCGCTTGGATTGATGTGCGATGATAACTATACCAAGCGACTGCTTCAAGGAGGAGTTGATCTCCTTCAGTTGCATCACGAGCTGATCAAGGTGATCAATGATTCTTTGGAGGATTTACCGGTAGAGATGGAAAAATCCATTTATATTTCCGGTGGAGATAAGATAGTGCCTGAATGGGAACATATCGAGTATCCCGACAATATCATGCCTAAGGCTCTTTCGACACTGAGTGTTGATAAATTTTTTATCCCGTTAGACTTATATAACAGCTATGCAATCAAAGTCTTACGTCACATCCCCAAAGGGAAGAAGATAGTACTTGGTCTTATGGATGCACACAGTCCATTCCCGGAGAATACAGACTCATTGGAGAGAATTCTGAGCGAAGCTTCAAAACTTGTCAATCCCTCCTGTCTTGCAGTAAGCCCGCGTACCGGCTTCAAACTGTCGAGCTACGAAACGAGAGCCCTCACTTATGAAGACCAATGGCGCAAGATATCCGAACTTGCTGCCATCTGAATTTAGAAACAGTTTTTCTTTCGATCCGCTACCGCTCCATATTTCTGCCCCACTTGTTATGACTTTCTTTGCGTGGGGCGGTAGCGGCTTTCAATTTTTACCATCAGAAGTTGAACGTTCTTTTTTATCATTGACAATTTGGAATCTTTGATTTTTTTATTAACTTTGCGTTGTTGATTAATAGTTCATGAATTAAGATATGAAAGAGGGATGCATTGACATCACGGTGAAGACGGAAGATTATATTTATGTCATCGAATTGAAGTATGATGGAAGTGCCGAAAATGCCCTCCGCCAGATAGAAGATAAGAAGTATGACCGCAAATATCAGATGGATGGAAGGCAGATTATCCGCATCGGCGTCAATTTTTCATCCGATACCCGCTGCATCGAAGACTGGAAGATCCAACGGTAATCAGCGTATATGAAGGTGCATTAAACTAACAACATCGATACCCCGAACTTCTGAAATTTGAACAAATTTGACAAGACATGGAAGAAAATATTATAAACGAGCATAATAAGCAGGAGTATCCGCCGATGCATACTGCGGAACACCTTCTCAATGGTGAGATCGCACGCCGCTATGGCTGCGGACGGGCTTTCAGCGCACACATCGAGCGCAAGAAGTCAAAACTCGACTATCACATGGATCGTCAGCTGACACCAGAAGAACTCAAGTCGCTCGAAAACTATATCAACGGTATAGTCGCTGAAGATGTAGCCGTAACAGAGGAATTTATCACGCAGAAGGAAGCTATGGATCGTTTCGATATGAGTCGTCTACCTGAAGAAGCTTCAGATACAGTCAGGGTAGTTCGTGTTGGAGACTATGACGAATGCCTCTGTGCAGGGACACACGTCAGCCATACTGCCGAAATAGGCACTTTCCGAATCTCAAGCAGCCGCTACCAAGACGGTGTGCAGCGCATTGTCTTCAAACTTTAAAAGAATTTTCATAAGAACAGGACATATAGACCACAGTCAAGTTTTTATTCAAAGCATCCTCTATTTAATTGGATCGATGCAGTATTGTCGGGGATCGCATTTGGATGAGAAAAATATTTCATACCTTTGCATCATAATTCTTTTAAGATATGGTATACTTCAATTGCGACTATATGGCCGGAGCTCATCCGCAGGTGCTCGAAGCTCTTTGCCATACTAACTTGCTGAAGACTGTGGGATATGGAGATGACCATTTTACCTCAGAAGCAAAAGACAAAATCCTACAAGCCTGTGGGCTGGAGCAGGGAGTTGTATTTTTCCTTGAAGGAGGCACTCAGACTAACAAGACAGTGATTGATCGCCTTTTATCGAGAAACGATGGAGTAATCTGTTGCGAATCGGGACATATCAATGTTCATGAGGCAGGAGCCATTGAGGCTGATGGACACAAAGTGCTTCCACTATCTGGCATAGACGGCAAACTTCAGGCTGAGACCATCCGCAAATATGTGGAAGACTTCTATCGCGACGATACCAACGAGCACATCGTACGCCCCGCCATGGTCTACATTTCCCATCCCACGGAATTTGGCACCCTATATTCCAAAAATGAACTTGAAGCCATATCCACAGTATGTAAAGATTATGGAATGCCCCTTTTCATAGATGGTGCGCGTCTTGCATACGGACTGGCAGCAGATACCACTGACATTACCCTTCCCGACATAGCCCATATAGCCGACGTGTTTTATATTGGAGGCACCAAATGCGGCGCTCTGTTCGGAGAAGCCGTTGTATCGCGCCGCCCCGAACTATTACCCCGCTTCAAATCACTGATGAAACTGCATGGCGCTCTCCTTGCCAAAGGTCGACTTCTCGCCGTCCAGTTCATTTACTTATTCTCCGATGGCCTTTACCTCAAAATAGGTCGCCACGCCGACCGTCTTGCAATGAAAATGAGAGAAGGCTTCGCTCGGAAAGGCTATCCTACCTTCATCGACTCCCACACCAACCAGCAATTCTTCAATCTTCCAAACGACCTGATCGACCGCCTAAGCAAAGAAATAGGCTTCGAACTCTGGGGGCCCAGAGGGGAAGAAAACTCCATAGTCCGTTTCGTCACCGACTGGACCACCACCGACCAAGACGTAGAGACCCTCCTTATACAGTTGTAAGCCCTCCAACGGATGCTTGATGCTGTGCACGAAAATTGCGGCAGTTAATGCTCTTAATTTACAACATGATTGTCCTTCATAACAGTGCCCTACTTTTTGTGGGGCAGTGCAATTTTATATCTTGAATTTTACGGAAACACAGAAAAACCGCATTTTGAATTTTACGGAAACACAGAAAAAGGCGTGAAATCATCCGGATACAAAACCCACAAATCTCTTGACGAATTCCGACACAAATTCAGTTCAAGGATAAAACGCCCGATAATCCTATATCCAAAAGACCTAAAAAATGACGGAGAACTGCTCTACCTTCCGGTTTATATGGTAACATTGTTATAATTATTGTGTTTTCTTTTTATTCAGGGCTATCGTACGGTCGTAGAGGATTTCGTCCATGTGGTCTTTTGCCCACTGGATGAGCTGGTTGATGATGGGGAAAAGAGAACGAGCTCTGTCTGTGAGTTTGTATTCTACCCGTGGAGGAACCTCTGCAAATATCTCACGCTTGATATATCCATCTGTCTGGAGCGTACGAAGTGTAAGAACAAGCATCTTTTGCGAAACATCTTTCAATTCAGCTGATAGATCTTTAAAGCGCATAGATTCGTGACCGTTAAGCGTATATAAAACAAGGAGCGTCCATTTGTCGCTGATACGATTCAGTATATTGCGTATAGGGCAATCCGGATACAGTTCATTCTTATTAAAATCCTTTCTCATATAGTATTGGTATTCAATATTTCAACGCAAAGATAAACAATTATTTTTACATGTGCAAGAGGAAAATTTTGGCGCGTTAAACATTGTTAACAATTATTCTTAAGAGGGTGAAAAAGTGATGTGAAAATCAATATTACTAACATTTAGGTAAGTCATCTGAAAGTAACGTAAGTGAAAAATAAGAATAAACATTTTTTATGATTTGAAGGTCATAATGGTGTACGAAATCTAAAAATAAAACCATTATGAAAAACAAAGTAGCGTTAATTGGAGCCAGTGGATTTGTAGGCTCAGCCATACTGAAAGAACTCCTCGACCGTGGATATCAGGTAGAAGCTCTCGTCAATAACCCTGACAGGATGAAAATAGAAAATCCTAATCTCACAGTGAAGAAAGTTGATGTAGCAGATGAGAAAGCTCTTGAGAATGATCTTCGCGGATATGAGAATGTGATAAGCGCATATAATCCCGGTTGGGCAAACCCGAATATCTATGAAGAGACACTGACAAATTATCCCAAGATTCTTGAGGCTGCGAAAAAGGCAGGTGTAAAGCGTCTTCTTATCGTAGGGGGTGCCGGTACATTATTCGTAAAGCCGGGGTTACGTCTTATTGATACAGGCACACTTCCTGAAGCATGGGTTCCTGGTGTAAAATCGCTTGGAGAGTTCTATCTCAAAACCCTGATGAATGAGAATGACATTGACTGGGTATTCTTCTCTCCAGCTGGAAATCTTGGAGATATGGGGGCAAAGGGTCCTGGCAAACGTACTGGAGTCTACCGCCTCGGCAAAGACGACATGATCTTCGACAAAGATGGCAACAGCTTCATCTCAGTAGAAGACTATGCTAAAGCAATGGTAGATGAGCTTGCAGAACCGGCTCACCACAAAGAGCGTTTCACAATTGGATATTAATTGTTCATGACTTCTGAGAAAGAAAAACTTAATAAGTTGCTCGAGGTGCTTCTTAAGGAGCACCTTGAGTATTCTTGTATACCTATTCCGGAATCATTAGAGGATAAGAGAAACTTATTACGTTCGTTGATGAATATCCGTATGCCTTCACCATTATCGGAAGAGGTGTTGCATCTTCAAGATGAAGAGTTGGCAGAGCAGCGTGTTGAAAAAGGTGTTGTGACTCTTGATTCAATCCCCGAGTCTCCACTATATCCAAAACTCAGGCTTTGGCAGGGTGATATCACTCGCCTTAAAGTTGATGCAATTGTCAATGCAGCTAATTCTCAGATGCTTGGATGCTTTATCCCGATGCATAAGTGTATCGACAATGCCATCCACTCAGCAGCTGGGATGCAGTTGAGAGAGGAATGCGCCCACATCTTGCATGAGCAAGGGCATGAGGAGCCAACAGGGAAAGCAAAGATCACTCATGGGTACAATCTTCCTGCCAAGTGGGTGATTCATACTGTCGGACCCATTGTATATGGAAATTATCCAACGGAGAAGGATTGTCAATTGCTTGCAGATTGCTATCATAATTGCATTAAGCTTGCAGATGCGAAAGGTTTGAAATCATTAGCATTCTGTTGCATTTCAACAGGTGAATTCCGATTCCCTCAGGAAGCTGCTGCAGAGATAGCGTTCGCCACCGTGAGGGAATATCTTGAGACTCACCCTGAGACTTCTCTTGATGCAATAATCTTTAATGTTTTTAAAGACAGTGATTATGATATTTATAAGGAGTTGTTAGGTTATGAATAGCTTTGAAGAAAAAATAAAGTTGGCACGCGAACGTCTTGACGGAGCGGATGCTGTAGTGATTGGAGCTGGGGCTGGGCTTTCTGCGGCAGCTGGTCTTGACTACTCTGGTCCGGAATTCAAGAAAGAATTTGCCGACTATATAGAGAAATATGGATTTCCTGATCTTTACTCTTCAAGTTTCTACAATTTCCCTACAGAAGAAGAGCGTTGGGCTCGTTGGGCACGGCATATCAATTATGCCCGTTTCCGTCCGGATGCTTTCCGACTCTATAGGGAATTGCTTGATTTGGTGAAGGACAGGAATTACTTCGTAATCACTACAAATGTAGATTCTCAATTCCGTAAGGCAGGGTTTGACCCGAAGAAGATTTTTGAGGTGCAAGGAGATTACGGACAGATGCAGTGTGCTGTTGGATGTCATCCAAAAGTGTATTCAGATAAGGACACAGTTGAGGAGATTCTCAAGCACTCTCACAATATGAAAGTGGATTCAAAATATTTGCCCGTTTGCCCAGTATGCGGAGGAAATATGGATGTGCATGTAAGGAAAAACCGATTCTTCGTGCAAGATGAAAATTGGGATAAAGCCGCACAAAGCTATGAGGAGTTTATGGAGCGTTACGCTGATTATGGGAAAGTGGTGCTTCTTGAACTTGGAATAGGTTTCAATACACCCACCATCATTCGCTACCCCTTTGAACATGTCACTTACCGCAATCCAAATGCAACCCTTATCCGACTTAACTCTGAGTATCCTCATGGACCAGCAGAGACAGCATCCCGCACCATCTCCTTCACCGAGAATATGGAGAAAGTAGTTAAAGCCTTACAACAATAGTGAATAGAGGAATGAATAACCATAATAGGTTATGGACACCATTGAGATGTCAACTTAATTTTCAAGCATTATCCGGCGATGTCTTGCTCCCCAGCTCCATAATTTTTCTATGTAAACTAAAGTTGAAGGTTATGGGTTATTAGGTTATAAGGCTATGAGTACTTGGAGTAAACACCTTAAGTTTAGCCTGCGAAAATTAATTTAATGATAATATGAAAAAGATATTTATTACAGTAATAATGGCTATGATCGGTATGTTTGCGGCTAATGCCCAGTCATCAGATACCCTCCGACTTGACGGATCGGTTGGAAAGTTATTTACAATTATCAACAGACCCGCAACTTCTGAGAAAGTGCCATTGGTCATAATTTGCCATGGCTTTAGCGGTAACTGTCAGACTGTATTTATGAACGACTTGTCAGAAAGTATCGTCGCTCAGGGTATGGCTACACTTCGTTTTGACTTCAATGGTCATGGAAGGAGTGATGGAGAATTTAAGGATATGACAGTCCTCAATGAAATTGACGATCTGAAGGATGTGATAGCTTGGGCACAACTGCAACCTTGGGTTAAAGATATAAGTCTTGTTGGTCACTCTCAGGGAGGAGTTGTAGTGAGCATGGTAAGCGGAGAACTTGGCGACAAGGTGATAAAGGCTGAGGTGTTATTGGCGGCTGCGGCTGTGCTTCGGGATGATGCACTTCGAGGAAATACGATGGGAGCAATTTATGATCCATGGAATTTCAAGGGAGAGTATATAGAATTACCTCATTCCCCCGAAGCCGGAGCCTTACTTCTTGGCAAAAACTATGTCGAGACAGCTATAAGGCTGCCGATATATGAGACTGCCGCCAATTATGATGGTCCTGCGTTGATAGTGCAGGGAACTCATGATCAAATTGTTCCTTACACATACGCGGAGCGATATAATGAGAAGATCAAGGGAAGTGAGTTAAGGCTTATTCCTGATGAGAATCATGTATTCTCCAAAACTCATAAAGAAACTTCAATGTTGGTAGCTGATTGGTTGCATTCAAAACTGTTTTGAAATAAGGGTATAAAAATAAGATAAGGAGCAGGTTTTCAGAACTTGTTCCTTTATTGACTTTATTAGAGCCCATCTCATAAATTTGAGATTGGCTCTTAAACGAGTATTGATTTATTTCATAATTTCAGAGGAATCTATGCAGGGAATGCCCATATTGCGGATGTCGTAGATATTAGCTTTGGCTACTTCTTCCGAGGCGGCTGAGCAGCAGTCTGTCACCACGATTGTGTTGTAGTCAAGACCCATTGAGTCGACGGCTGTAGAGCGCACACAATTGGGATATTGAGTACCTGTCAGATAGACATTTTTCACTCCGAGGCCACGAAGCACAATATCAAGGTCTGTCCCGAAGAATGCACTGAAACGTTGCTTTGTGATTGAAATGTCTCCTTTTTGTGGTGCGATCTCATCAGGGATAGCAGCCCCTTTTGTCCCTTCAATGCAGAAGGGATGTCCTTCTTCAAAGAAGTGGCGACGGAATAATTCTGCATCGATGCCTGAGATACGGTGTATTCTGTAGATGTAGATGACAGCCCAATCGTTGGCACGGCCATAATCCAAAAACTTCTTAATAGCAGGAAGTGTAGCATATGCTCCTTCCACTCTCATCGGTGAATCGGGAAGAACGAAATCATTCTCCATGTCGATTACCAATATTGCATTTTCGGCATGCGTGAGCATGCCATCAATCCTATTTGGTGTTTCCATAATAATTTATTTGTTATTAAATCATTTATAAAACAAACACACTTTGTTCAAAGTTCAGGGGTGAGAAGTTTGATCAAATTGTTTCATCATAATATTCTCCGATGAATTCTCACCAATATACCATTTGCTTTATTACGGGAATTACAGATCGTCTCATTGGAGTGAGAGATACTCTTCTTAAGAAGGAGAAACATGTGTGAATCATGAAAACTTTTCTTTTTGTCAATCCATTTTTATTTTGTAACTTTGCATAAATATATAAGTTGCTGCTATCTGTAGAAAAATAATATATTTAATATCGTGAAACTAAACTTTGCATTCTTCATTGTAGTAATATGTTGCAGCTTAGCGCATCATATTGGCATATATGCAAATACTTTTCCTTTGGTCATCAGACAGTTTACCGATATCGACGGGTTGTCAGAAAATACTGTTCGGAATATTTTCAAAGACAAGAATGGCTATCTATGGCTATCTACACTTAATGGACTAAACCGTTATGATGGACATAGATTCACGCAACTGGCCAACTGGCCTGGTGATATGCATGTAAAAAGTATCCGTCACGACAAAAATGGACTTATATGGATAGAAACATCTACTAATAAATTTGTGTGCTATAATCCGGCTTCAGGATCATTTATAAACTTCGAAGGCCTTGACGCTAAAGAAGAATATACCCAGATATTGGAGACACAGGATGGTACAATAATTCTGTGGAGTACTAAAAGCTCACTCATCAAACTTATCTACAATGGAAATAATTCATTTTTGTCACAGAAATTCAGGATTGTTTCTAAGAATAATTTACAGACAATAAACTCTCTAAGTGAAGATAAAAATGGAGATATCTGGATTGCACATTCGGATGGAATTTCTGTATTACAAAATAATACAATCAAAAACATTAGAACTGGCCAGCATTTCGCTTCTGTCATCATTCAGCATAAATTGATTCATACCATTGCATCAGATGGATCCATCTACAGACTCAACCCAGACAACTTATCTTTTCTCAAAGTAAATCAATTGAGTGGTGATGTGAAAAATTCATCAAACATATTTCAGGCCCAAAATAAGATATACATTAGCCATGAATCAGGAACTGAAGTGTTCAATACCCTTGATGAAAGCTTAATAGAAATCAGCGACCTGCCTTCAAACGCAAATTTTATAATCGACAATAATGGAAATGGATGGATTGGCGATCGCAAAGGTGAGATAATTCGTATTGACCGAAAAAACGATATTATTGACCGATATGAAGTGGCTTCGCCAACACTTATAGGAAAAGTTGGGTATGAAAGATATAATGTATGTGAAGACATCCGGGGTAGGCGTTGGATAGCGACTTATGGCAATGGAATCTTTTGCATTGATCCGACCACCGGACAAATGAAGCATTATGACAGCAATAGGCTTCCGCCAGAGAGATTGGCAAGCGACTATGTATTATCGATTGCCAGTGATCCCCTTGGGAATATATGGGTCGGAACAGAACACGAGGGCCTTATTCAACTTAACGCTAATGATATAGATTTCAACTTTCATTATCCGGCAGGAAAAGCATATCACGATAGGTCGAATTCATTTCGATTGGTATATGCTATCCCTGGAGGTGATGTTCTGGTCGGCAACAGATATGCAGAAGTCTATACACTTGACAGGAGCTTGAAAAACATCGGCAAACCCAAGCATTATTCTGGAAATGTGATGACAGCCACAATCGATAAGTTACAACATCTTTGGCTCGGTCTAAGACAAGGAGGAATACTAATTTACAATGGAGACAAAACAGTTGAGATAAATTCTGCTACTAAATCTAATGTCTTTGACCTTCTTGTCGACCATCGCAATCGGGTATGGGGTGCGATGTTTGATAAGGGGCTTGGAGTTGTGACAAAATCTAATGGCAAGAGCTATGAATATAAAGACATCGCTTTCATGAGAGAGTATGGTTCTCACTGGCGCAATCTCGCATTAGACAGCAATGGTTTCATTTGGGCTTCTACCAACGATGGGATTGTGATTTTTCATCCAGATTCTCTTTTTATGCACGGCAAGTCGGCCGTTCATCATTTCAATAAAGAAAATGGTCTGCCCAGTAATGAGATTAGAGAAATTATTCGTAGCCGCGATGGGAAAATGTGGATTGCAGTGCTCGGGGTTGGAATCATGGTGTGTGATGGACCTTATTCGAATGCACTTCCTAATTTTAATATCATATCAACAGAAGACGGTCTTGTCAACAATCTTGTGCAGGCGATGGTAGAAGATTCAGAAGGCAACATTTGGGCTGCTACCGAAAGAAACCTATCACGCATTGACATTCAGACTGGGCTGATTGATAATTATTCCCCCGGGGAAAATGGAAATAACAATATTTTTCTTGAATCAGCAGCTATAATGCTTGAGGATGGACGGCTCCTTTTTGGGAGTGATTACGGTTTACTTTCATTTGATCCATCCAAAATTAATATTGACAGAAAAACCACGTCACCGATTCTCGTGGACTTCGAGATGAAGGATGGGACCGTTTCTGTAGACGTATCGACTATGAGGTTCGATGCCGATGAAGGGACTATTTATTCGTATTATTTGGAGGGATTTGACAAAACATGGAGTTATCCCACAAAAGGAGGACACATAGAATATTCTAAACTTCCGGCCGGGAAATACAGCTTGAAAGTAAAGGCACGCGATAAAGAGTCAGCATGGAGTGATGAGGTTACTCTTGTTGAGTTTAAAGTTCCGGTATCATGGAAGGTATATATTTTCATTTTGCTTGGGGTATGTGTGATGGTTTTACTGACCATTGTTTATTCCAGGTTAAATAAAAGACAACGATATGACACCTTAGCAGAAACTGGCTTAGTAAGTAAGGTTGAAACTCAAGTTGACTCCTCTCCAGCTCTCCAAGATATGACTTTACAATCTGATGACATTATCTTGACACTGGAAAAAATTGCTGCTACCCATTTGGGTGACGCAGACTATAGCATCGAGGATTTCGCATCCGAAATGAACATGAGCCGCTCAGCACTATATAATATAATGAAGAGCAAAGGTCTTCCAGCTCCCATGGAATATCTTCGCAGTCGTCGGCTTGAAGAAGCTTCACGTCTCTTGGTCGACGGCAAATATAACGTAAGCGAAGTTGCCAACATGGTAGGTATGAGAGACCCTCTCTATTTCAGCCGCTGTTTTAAACAGCGATTTGGTATGTCTCCTACATCATTTATCAAGAAGAAAAAGGAGGAAACTGTTGATGGGAACTATGGATAATCGTTTTTAGGGTTTATCCTTATCCATATCGCATGGATAGATGTATCAATTATATGGATTATTGTCCAATCATTTGGTTTATAAACAAATATTAAGTTACTTTGCGGTGTGAATTTTTATGTAACTTAACAAATATGAAAACAAATTTCATTCAACAAAGAGCAGTTTTCCTCCTGCTCTTCCTTCTTGAAGCGATGAGCATGGCTTCAAGTACGCGCCGCGAAAAACATCTGTTCAACTTCGATTGGAAGTTCTGTATGGCTGATATTGAAAATGCTTTCGACCGTGATTTCAACGATGCCGACTGGCATCGTCTTGACTTGCCGCATGACTTTCAATTTGAGTTGCCGTGGGATTCCCTCGCTTCCCGTGGAAGAGGGTTTAAACCTATGGGGACAGCATGGTATAGAAAATCTTTCACCGCAGACCCCACATGGCAAGGACGGCGTGTGCTGCTTGATTTCGGCGGAATTGTTCTACATGGCGATGTATATTTAAATGGCATTCGGGTTGGTGGCACAGACTATGGATATCTTGGTTTTGAAACAGACATTACAAAATTACTTGATTTTGAGACTCCAAATGTAATTGCTGTAAGAGCTTCCACCGGCAAAGATTCGGGGTCAAGATGGTATACCGGTGGAGGGATTTTCCGAGATGTAAATATTGTTGTAAAAGATTCTATTTCGATAGCCCGTCACGGTCTGTTTATTTCTACCCCTGAAGTGAGCAAAGAAAAGGCAGAAGTAAATGTGCAAGTTGAAATAGAGGGAATAAAAATGAATGAAAGGCCCTTACGCCTTAGTGTTATCATTCGCAATCCTGCAGGGGAAATAGTAGCCCAAACAAATGGAGAGGTTCCATTGCGTTCCCGTAGGGATAAAGAAGAAATCACTTTGCCAATTGTACAGATTGAAAATCCTGAGTTATGGACGTGTGAGACCCCTAATCTTTATACTGCGGATATTTCCCTTTCAGAAAATGGAAATACTATAGATGAGTATTCCGAACGATTTGGTATTCGCAAAATAGAATTCTCAAAGGAAGATGGTTTTAAACTCAATGGAGAAAAAGTGTTTCTTAAAGGTATAGCCATCCACCATGATCTCGGAGTGCTTGGAGCAGCTGCATATGAGACAGCTATTTCAAGAATGATGGATCGGATTAAGGAATTTGGATTCAATCATATCCGTACCTCCCACAATCCTTATTCGGAATCGTTTCTACGGCTTGCAGATGAAAAAGGGTTGTTGGTCGTAGATGAGCTTTACGATAAATGGAGTAATACTATAGCATGGGCTGGACGACGTCCGTGGACCGATATGTGGCATGAAAATCTTACCGAATGGGTGAAACGAGACCGTAATCATCCCTCCGTGATACTTTGGAGTCTTGGCAACGAACTTCAGTTTCAAGAAGAAAGATGTGGTATTCCCGGGACAAACGATTGGGGAGTAACAACATACAAATTAATGTCAACCTTACTGAAACGTCATGATCCTACACGCCTGACAACAGTAGCTATGTACCCGGCTCGGGCTGGAGGAATTGTGAAACATGATCCTGACTTCCGAAAGGAGGAAAATAAAATTGCTCCTGAATTGGCGCAAGCGGCTGATATTGCAAGTTTCAATTATTGTTGGGATGATTATCAAGCTTATCTTAAGCATAATCCTGACATGATAATCTATCAGAGCGAGGCAGTCACAAATGAACTGACCGCACCCTATTTCGGGATGGATCGGGACCGAATGGTTGGACTTGCATATTGGGGAGCCATCGAATATTGGGGAGAATCTAATGCGTGGCCTAAAAAAGGCTGGATGTATTCCTTCTTCAATCATTCCCTCGAGCCCTTTCCCCAAGCTTACCTTATGAAAGCTACTTTTACTGACGAGCCGCTTGTCAGAATAGGAATTGTGGATAGCGAAGGTGAAGCTGAACTGTGGAATGATATTGTAGTGGGTCAGAAGGTGATATCCTCGCATTGGAACCGCAAGGAAGGAAGCAAAAACACTGTATACACCTATACCAATGCAGAAGAAGTGGAACTCTTTGTAAATGGGAAATCATTGGGTGTGAAAAAGAATCCTGAGCAGCCTACAAAAAGAAACGTCATAAAATGGGATGAGGTAGTTTACACTCCCGGAGTAATCATGGCAGTAGCACGAAGCAATGGCAAAGAAATAGCAACACATAGATTGGAAACTACTGGTAAGCCTGTGAAATTGATAGTAGAGCCAGAAAATACGAATTGGAAAGCTGACGGTATGGATCTTCAATATGTGAAGGTTTATGCTGTAGACAGTAAAGGTCGAAAGGTACCGACGGCTCAGGGGAATATCAAATTTGAGGTGTCTGGGGATGCCACTCTTCTTGCTACGGACAATGGTTGCCATACTGGAGATGAATTATTCCGGAATGACAATATTAATCTCTATAGAGGGTTTGCAATGGGTATCTTACGCTCTACACAGACTCCAGGAATAGTATCTTTGAAAGTTTCTTCCAACGGACTAAAACCAGCAATTATTAAATTTAAGACACAAAAATGATTAAATATCTTATGAAACGGAATGTCCTGTTGTTATTTTCTCTTATCGCTTGCAGTTTGGGAAGCCATGCACGAGATAATGTCCAAGATTTATGGAGGCAATTCGTGAATCCCCCTGATTCGGCTCGCACGAAAGTCTGGTGGTTTCACGGTGAAACTGAGACTACCAAAGAGGGAATTGATGCCGACCTGAAATCTTTCAAGGAGAAAGGTGTGGGCGGTGTTGTATTCTATGACCAAGTACATGGTTCAGCGGAAGGGGCAACACCCTCCATGTCGCCTGAATGGTGGGATATGCTGAAATTTGCTGCTGCGAAAGCTAAAGAATATGGATTGTCGTTTGAAGTAGAGGTAGGCAATGGCTATGTGACCGGTGGACCATGGATTACTCCGGAACTTGCAATGAAAAAGACGGCCTATATCGAGACACTTGTCTGTGCTGATAGCGACACCACCCTACAGCTTAACCTAAAACATCCGTCAGATCAATTTAGAGATGTGGCTTTGCTTATGTTTCCGGAAAACCCTGTTTACAATCCTTTGTCTGTCATTGATGGGACAATAATTGTCACTTCTTCTGATACGATAATCAATGTCCCGACTTCGAAATCTACTACAATACGAGGCATCAGTTATACTATAAGTCCGAGAGGAAAGGGATCCACTGGCTCTATGAATGTTCCCGGTGCTCCTTCTGAAAGGTATTTCGGTGCAGGATACAAGGAATATCCTCCTATAGGACAACTTGAGTGTAGCGATGATGGAGTCTGCTGGGAAAAAGTCACAGATCTTATTCCTGTAGAAAATGTCATAGGCCATAAAAGCTCACGACGCACCATAAGTTTTCCGGCAGCGGATAGCCGATATTTCCGTATTCATATCCATGATTGGAAGGGGGATGATGCGGACTATCGTTCATTCAAGCTTTCGGACGTAGATCTGCATACCCGCGATATAGTCGACAATCTGGAGGTACAGACTGGATTGCGCACGGAAGTTACATACCCCACAGAAAAAGGAGGCAATATCGGAGTGGTAAATATAGAGGACATTATTGTGCTTGACGAGACTATTGAGCCCGAGGGGAATGTAACCCTTACTGTACCCAAGGGCAATTGGAGAGTCATACGATTTGGATACGTTCCGACCGGTGCACGGACTAAACATGGGCGTAAGAATCTTCTCGGCTTTGAAGCCGATGTAATGTCGGCTGAAGCGGCCCGCACACATTATGAGCATTATTTTAAACCGATATTCGACACCCTTTCAGTTTCGGGAGCAAGACCTTCCGGAATGTGTATGGACAGTCATGAAGCTGGCATACAGAACTGGACGAATGGATTTGAAGAGAGATTCCGAAAAAAGAACGGATATGATATTCTTCCTTGGCTGCCGGCTTTTGCAGGATATATAGTTAATAACCGGGATGAAACAGACAGGGTGCTTTCCGATTTTCGCAAGACTGTCACTTCAACAATTTCTTCTGAATATTATGGTACCCTTGCTGATTTATGCCGTCACGATTCAGTCGATTTTACCTCGCAGGCAATGCTGAATATACAGACCGACAACATTGCATTCCGAGGTAATGCGACAAAACCTCAGGGAGAGTTCTGGACTTACCAGAAAAACGGCAATTACGATTGTCTTGACGCAGCATCGGCCGCACATTTTTTCGGTAAGAATATTGCTTCCGGAGAGGCTTTTACAGATACTCCATACAGCGCTACATGGGAGGAACTTTTAAGAATAGCCAATATTGCCTATTGCCGCGGTATAAATGAATTTGCGATATGCGCATCATCCTACCAGCCCTGGCTTGACCGGAAATATGACGATTCAAGCAGTCAGCATCCATACGTGTTTCATCGGTTTCATCCTCGTTGGGATTCTTCTCCTACTTTCTGGGACTATCAGGCACGTTGTGCCAATTTATTGCGAAAGGGGAAACCGGTAATTGATCTATTGGTATATATTGGAGAAGAGGCACCACTGAAGACGTTTGCATATAGGCTTCCGGAAATTCCGGAAGGATATAACTTCGATGTTTGCAGCTACACTGTTATGAAAGACCGGCTGTCGGCTTCTGATGAAAACATAACTTCTGAAGGGGGGATGACGTATAAAGCAATGGTAGTGCCAGAGCGTACATACATTTCTCCGGATGCCGAACATGTTTTGGAACGTCTTGAAGCAGATGGTGCTAAAATTATCAGATGTGACAAAGGGGAAAATGTAAAAGAAGCTCTTGAAGAGGCCAGGATCATACCGGACTTATCTTTTATCAGTGCTAATCTACCTAATGACAAGACATTGTTTTTCCATCGCCAACTTCCTGATACTGACATATACTTCATCTATAATCACAGTGATCATGCCTTTGAGCAAGAGGTTGGTATTCGTACTGACTGCAATACAGTAGAAGTTTGGAATCCTTATTCATGCGAAAAGGAGATAATCGAAGACAAAGTTGCTTCAGATGACGACAGCAGTTTGAGGGTCAATCTTTCACTCCCTCCTCATCAAAGCCGCTTCTTGATTGTAAGATAAAGAATTATTCTATCTTATGCTGTCGCGATATTGGGAGGGGGTGATGCCTTCTTTTTCTCTGAAGTATTTTGAGAAAAAAGATGGGTTGGGGAAGTTGAGAGATTCGCTAATCTGATAGATGGCGAGCTTCTTCAATCTTAGCATTACTTTTGCTTCGAGAATGACGTAATCCTTTTCAATTAATTCCTTTTTAAGACTTAACTGAGATTATTATTCTACGGTAGGAAGTCAGTCGGGGTGTTCCGTTGTCTGTCACTTCAAGAATTATATGAACAACTGCACCTTCAGAGTTTTCTGGAATTTTGACTACACAATCCTTTGAATCTGTATTTTCAATTTTCACTTTTCCAGTAGAGGGTTCTTCATAAACATACCATGAGTAAACAAGATCGTCGTTATCCGGATCGTAGGTGCCGGAAGTGGACAAACGTATAATTTCTTCTGGAGTGGCATCAATACGAATCGGAGACAATTCTTTGATACCATCAACAACGACTACTGGATGATGATTAGCATCCTCATAATTGGATTCTTGACTCCAAGCCATTCTTGCTGCAAAATCATTACGGATATGATCCTCCCATTTCTTTATTGCCTGGACACCTTCAGGCGCGCTACCGATCATATAATAATCACCATATACAGATTCATCTTTCCCACTGCGTTGGATAAAATCCATGCCTCTGATATTTTTGATTTTTTCCAGAGAAAAACGGCCTCCCCATCCCCCATAATCAGGGTGTTCGGGCTCATTAAGTCCATTAGCTATAACATACAGGAAAGAGGGCGAATCCCCTTCGGTAGCCCAAATGCGATTAGGATAATATTGCCCTAACGGCATCTTGCTTTGTACGTTGTCTTTTGTCCACTCATCATCGGGAGCCCAACCATATACTTCCTTATTCCTTATGTATAAAATCTCCGGAAAAGTCTTTGCTATGTATGCTCCAGCATCATCCTGACCTAATATATCATATATCCTGATTTTTGAGAGATAATGCCGGAACGTGTCTTCATCAAAAGTATTCTGAAGCTTCCATATAGCTTGAGCTATCGTATTCATCCCTCCCCATGCAACTAACCATATTGGTCTGACATCTTCTTTTATAA
>CAYNEZ010000026.1:0-24373 GCA_964396365.1 uncultured Sangeribacter sp.
CGCCATGGTTTTCGGCGATGCTCATCTGGTTGTCGTTGACAACTACGATGAAGTTGGAGCCGAGGGTTGCGCCATAGTCAAGACCTTCAAAAGCGACACCACCGCTGAGTGACCCATCACCAATTACAGCAACCACATTCTCCTTTTCCCCTTTCAGGTCGCGGGCTTTGGCGAGTCCGGCTGCAAGAGCTACTGCAGAGGAAGTGTGCCCGAGTGAATAGAGGTCGTAGGGGCTTTCGCTTGGGTTGGTATAGCCGGTCACGTCATCGTAATGTGCCGGATCAGTGAATGCTTGCATACGCCCGGTAAGCATCTTGTGGGGATATGTCTGGTGGGATACGTCGAAGACTATCTTGTCTTCAGGAGTATCGAATACGTAGTGGAGGGCTATGACAGCCTCTACCATACCAAGGTTAGGACCTACGTGGCCGCCGTGGGCTGAAAGTTTTTCGATAAGTGTAGCTCGGAGTTCAGAGGCGAGTTGTTTCAGTTCCGGGAGACTCATTTTGCGGATGTCTGCCGGAGTTTTTATTTCTGTGAGATCTATATTTTCCATAATTCCAGTTTTTATAATAAAACGTCTTGACTCCGAGATTGGTTTTAGAGCCCAACCAATCACTTTATGGATCACGCAATGTCATCATATTAGGCATTAGATAACAAATCCAATGCCGAGGGTGAATGGCGAGAAGTTGATTGGGGATGGCTCTTTAAGCACTTTCATCGGAGAATAACGCACATAGATACCGATAGCATTGCCGTAGGAAAGGGAGCCGAAAAAGTCCAACGTCACGTGATTGCGGTCGAAATCTTTAGTGAAATACTCACAGCGGTTGCCAAACGCATCGTCATACACTCCTTTTATAGAAGAATAGGTATTAAAATTGAGGATTGGTCCAAGCTTAAGTTTCAGTTGTGATTTCGGGACGCGCCATTCATACAATAATGGCATTTGAAGACTGAAGACCTTAAGACGGGAATACCTCACGTTTGCTTCTTCGGGAGCCTCCCCCCATTCCACGCCGCCTGACTCTGACGCCACGAGCCAACGACGGTCGGCTGTAGCCTTGTAATTTCTCCAGTCGAATCCAAGACCAAGATATATCCGCGACCTACTGAAAGCATATCCGACATTCACACAGCTAAGCCAACTGATCTCAAAAGATTTCGACCACTGAAGGCCTCCTCCACCCTTCTGGCCATGGGCTTCGTTTAGTCCTATGCAAAGGCCATCAGTCCCTACCGACCAACCGCTACCCAAGCATCCGCATTTTTCTGTCCTGTTCATGCAGTCAAGTCCCGGAATATTAAATATTGAGAAGGAAGTTTTTCGCGACGTGCTGACTTTTGCCCCCGGTGTATACTCTACAAGATATGATTCCTCTGTGCCGGTCTTATCGTCGGTCACTGTGATCCTTGTGCCTTGGGAACTTTCAGTGATAACTACTTTCGATGGGGAATCCACTGCCATAAGCGTATCTGTAACTTCGCCAGACGCATACGCATTGAGAGTGAAAAGAAGGGAAACGGCAAATATATATCTTAATGTTTTCATATGAATGATTGTTGATTAGAAATTGACAGTAGCGCCGATACTCCAAGATTTTAGTTGTGGCCCATATGGTGATTGGAAAAGTGTCATAGGACTCCATGATGCATACACTCCCAAAATGTTGCAGACGCCAAGTGAGCACATCAATTCTGCAGTGAAAAGACGTTGTTGAAGTCCTTTATAGGTAGTTTTGATTTTTGTCGAGCCATTTGATATTTCCGTATGCGCATAGGCATATGTATTGAAACAGCCAATGCCTCCCAAAGAAAACTCAACATCGCAACCCATAGGGATGGTCAGTATTAATGGCACTTGGTAATTAATTACGTGCAAATGGGTAGACTTGACAGAATAGCCGGCTTCTACCGGAAGCAAGACAAGGTTCGATCCTATACGGGAGTATGCAAAGCCATCTTGCGCAAGATATTTTTGAAATCCCATCCCAATCCCTATCGAGAATGATGGGGTATACTCTCCCCTGCTCCATCTGACGCCTATAAGATCCCTGAATCCACTTTCAATTGAATTCTTTACATTTCCCTTGTCTGAATAATTGAATCTCTGCCCTATATAGAGATGTCCAAGACCAAATACCGTAGTCTTAAGCCGCGAATCTCTGGGCTGCTTTGCCTTGTCTTTTCCTATTCCAAAAGGGATCTCGAAGTCAATTGAGAAGTCATCATCGTCGTCAATGGCATCTTCGACTGTAACGGTATAGGAAAACTGTTCATTCCCAAATTCGTTATCGGTCTCTACCTCGATCAAAGTGGTGTCGGCATTGCGCGACACAAGGATTTTCTCCGCATTCCTGATAATTTTTACTGTGTCAGGATTCTCCGGCTTCTGCGCCATGGCATTGCAGAGAGAAGCTACGATCAGTATTATGGTCAATAATAAAGCCCTCATGTTATTTGATTTTTTTCGTTATCATTTTTTTTACTTCTTCTGCCGACCAGTCCCCCTCAATATAGACAAGTGTAGTCTTGTCCTTCCCTTTGGGCCGCATATCGAGATAGAAAAGATATTGTCTATGACGCCCTTCTCCTCCCAGGCCATAGAAACCGAAATATAGTTTGCCGTCCCTATAAGAAGTCTCTTTGAAATCAGCTTTTGCCCCATCTTTTTTCACCCCCCTTGCTATTGCATCCGCTTTTTCACTATCTCCTGACACCGACACGCTTTTATAGACTGCCAACCCTTTCCAATTTGTCTGCTTGCCCGAAAAAGCCACCATCGTGACGGCCGGATTCATGGCAAAATCCTCTTGAAAGAAAGGGGAGACATTCAGTTTCTCACCCGAGGCAACAGAACTCGCAAGGCTCAGCCACAATCCGACCGCCAATGCTATCCATCTGAATAAACTATGTTTCATATTCCCTCCTCATTAAATGCATTACTGATATCATCTAGATCTGAGACAATTGTCTGCGAGAAAAATTGCGAAGACACGCTGATATCATTAAGCTGATCGTCGACTATTTTCATTATCTCCGACTGGTCACTTATCTTTACCCCTCCTACGTAGGCCATCATTCCTTCAATCTCAACTCCGTGGTTATGATGGAAATGATATAAAAGAGCCGTGGTGCAGGAAATCACTGCCAGAGCTGCTACCGCAACTACACGTCTTAGGAAACGGAATCCGGAAGGCCGCATCTTAAAACCGGGCTTAAGAACTGGCTGCCCGCTATGCCCATAAAGCATCGATGGATTGCGTGCCATCAGCATTACGGCGAGGGCTTCTTCTGCCTTTTCATCTTCACCCTTGAAAGCAAGTAGCAAACCCAACAACTCATCTTCTTCGGAGCGTGACAGTTGAGCCTCAAAATAAAGGTCAATAATATTATGTAGTTTTTCTTCTTTCATCATTTTTGTCGTTTTAGGTAAATTTCACGGATGGTCTTACGCGATCTTGAGACTATCATTCTTGCGTTTGCTTCCGAAATTTGATAGTGGGAGGCAATTTCATCGAACTCCCACCCGTCATGGTCGCGATGAATAAGTATTTCGCAGTCACGTGGAGAGAGATAATTCTTTATAAGACGTTGGATTTCGAGAAATTGATCAGTCTGACTTCCCGCCTCCTCATCGTCAGACAATAATCTATTGGCGTTTTCGATGTCGGTTTCAGGATGCGCTTGCCTGCGGCGATGAGTGTCGACGGAGATGTTTCTTGTAGCCACTGTCAGAAATCCTTCTGCCTCTCCCTGCGATGAGAAATCATCTCGACGGATCCACAGACGGCAGAAGGCATCCTGAAGGGCGTCTTCATCGTCGTCGCCATGTCGCGTCATCAAGCGGCGTCGCACATTGCGGAATGCTGATATGAAAAATTCTCTATCCATCTATCAAGTAGACGTGGGAACGGAGATTATGCAACATCAATTCTTAAATATTTTTTCACACTGATTGCCGATTTTTTTGTTCATTCAAGAAAAAGTTGTAATTTTACGTCATATTTCGGAAGAAACATCAATATAACTAAACCTGATTAAATCATGAATCTTAAACCACTGTTTGCGATATTAATGGTCATCGCAGCAATATTGCCTTGCAATGCAGAGAATTATCCCTATCGTAGCGATGTGCTTTGGGTGACAGTCCCTGACCATGCCGACTGGCTCTATAAGACCGGTGAAAATGCCACTGTCGATGTGCAGCTTTATAAGTATGGCATTCCCGTCGACAATGTGACACTTGATTACACTCTCGCCGACGATATGATGCCGGCAGATGCCAATGGTTCCACCACGCTCAAGAATGGGAAGGCGAAGGTGTCTCTCGGCACTATGAAGAATCCGGGATTCCGCGACTGCGTTCTGACTGCTACTGTAGATGGCGAGAAGTATACCCATCATGTGAAGGTCGGTTTCTCACCAGAGAAGATTCTCCCTTATACGCAAAAGCCCGCTGATTTCGATCAATTCTGGGCCAAGAATCTTGAAGATCTAAAGAAAGTGCCGTTGAAGTATACGATGACTCCGTCGCCCCAATACACTACCGACAAAATGGACTGCTGGCTCGTAAACCTTACGACGACTTCCCAGGGACAATCAATATATGGCTACCTCTTCATCCCCAAGGGCGCCAAACCGGGTTCCTGTCCGATAGTGATATGTCCTCCGGGAGCTGGAATAAAAACCATAAAGGAACCTCTCCGTCATCGTTATTATGGAGAAAATGGATGTATCAGGTTTGAGATGGAGATACATGGCCTTAATCCTGAGATGACCGACGAGCAATTTAAGGAAATCAGCAAGGCCTTCAGCGGACGGGAAAATGGATACCTCAACAATGGCCTTGACAATAAGGACAATTATTATATGAAGCGGGTATATCTCGCCCTTGTACGCTCCATCGACTTCTTGACCACTCTTCCGGAATGGGACGGCAAGAACATTGCCATGCAAGGAGGCAGCCAGGGTGGTGCGCTTGCAATAGTAGGAGCCGGACTCGACCCAAGAGTCACAGCTTGTGTGGCAAATCATCCTGCACTCAGTGATATGGCTGGCTATAAGGCAAACAGGGCTGGCGGATATCCTCACTTCTTCCGTGTGGAAGGGATGGACACTCCCGAAAAACTCAATACGATGGCTTATTACGATGTGGTGAATTTCGCACGCAATGTGAAGTGTCAGGTCTATATGACATGGGGATACAACGACAACACCTGCCCTCCCACTACAAGCTATGCCGTATATAATGTAATCAGTGCCCCCAAGGAGTCACTGATCACTCCTATCAATGAGCATTGGACATCCGAAGCCACTGAACGCGGCCACCTCACATGGATTCAGAAGCATCTTAAATGAAACCGACATAGCTAAAAAACGATCGAGTCCGCCCTGAAAAGAGCGGACTCGTTAATTATAACCTATATCTGATTATGATCTGTGCTTTGTAGTTTTTGTAGAGCCGTTTGTCAGGTGCTTCCTCACTATTACGACTCCTTTCGAAGAGGGGTCTGTCGGTTGGCCCTGTAGATTGAAATATTCAATTGAGCGTATACCGGGATTTTCTGCATCTATTCCTTCCACTCCGGCAAGGGCTGAGGCAAGCCGGATGGCTTCGGCAAGTTCAGCAGTAGCATTCTCATAGACCGTCGGAGATGTGGAGAGGAGGAATTCGTATTTGTTGATGATCTCAAGAAGATTTTTGGCAGATTCGTTGCCGAGGTCTTCCTCCGGAATGGATTCATAGAGCTGCTTGGCTTGTTTCAGGGTACGCTGGAAAGTGCCTTTGTATCTTTCAGCTGTTGACATTGCTGTCGCAATCTTGAGATTGCCTACAATGACGGCAGACCATCCTGCGGTCATGCTGTAAGTGACCGTGTAGTCTCCCTCTGCGGGGATGTCAAATTCAAGGGTATGATACGTAGACTTTTCTATGCGCCCTTGCTTTTCGTCCATATTCCCTGAAGAAGGAAGCGATGGGAATGAGGCCGTCACGGTTCCGTCGCTTGACTTGACTGTGAAATCAAACTTCACATTGCCGTCGAGGGAACCCTTGTTCCAATATACGGAATTGAAAGTGGCAACATAGCGACCTTTGTCAAAATGCAGGGCATAGTCGGGGAGATACTTACCGTAAGTGATTTCACATCGATCGTAGTCGCGGGCACTTAAATAGAAACCCTCGTCAAAATCACCACCCTCCAGGAAGTATTTCATTCGTGCCCCTCCTGTGTTGGGGCTTCCCGACTCCTTTTCATCCTTTCCATTGCTGCGCGTATTGACGCGATACCATCCTGTCGGTATCCCCTCCCCTATTGTGTTTTCCTCAGCCCGCAGGTCGGGATTGAAAACCTCGTTATATGGAGGCACATCGCCCACTTCCTCTACTCCGAAAGTGTAGACAGCCTTAAACACCTTCATTATGCCGTCGTTTTCCCCTTTCACATTGCGAACCGAGAGAGCATATTCACCGCGTTCAAGTTCCGGCACAGTAAGGGTCACTATATTTCCCGTACTCTTTACTTCAAGCGTTACCGGCACTCCGTCCTTCTCAAGCACAGCCTCTGCCTCCGATGCATCAACATTCATATCGAAAGTAAGGGATATATCCATACCGTCGAGAGGAAGGTCAAAAGACCCGCTTTCAGGCTCCACATTGCTTACTTTAGGCGCATCCGGACCAAGACTCCAGCGATTCATGAAGTTCCAGGCCTCTACGCTCGTGAGGCAAAACATAGGATCTTCCGACTGCCAATGCCCCTTATCCTTGAATTCGAGCAGACGCACTTCCACCCCGTCAAGACCATCACCCCATATATGCATCTTGGCTCCCTGATTGCGATTCCCCTTGGGATAGGGAGAGATGAGTTCCTCCACCGTATTACATTCGTTACGCTTTATCCAGTTGTCGAGTGTCGGTTGCACACCGCTGAAAACGCACACGTCGTCGCCAGTGCCATGCACATGCATGATGGGCACCGGGCGAGAGCTATAAGCACTCTTGTCCCACATAGGATATCCGCTGACAGGTACAAATGCGGCAATCTTGTCTGAGATACGGTTGGCACAATGATATGTGAACATGCCCCCCATGGAGAAACCTGTCAGATACACACGTCCGGTATTGATATTGTGGTCCTGCTCCATCTTGTCGATGATGGCGCATACGAGATCCACGTCCCTGTTTCCGCTGATATCCCAACCGTGGTCGATACCTTCAGGGAAGACAAGGACAAACTTGGCAGTGTCGGAGACGGCAGACCACTTGGAATTACTGTCATGCCAGTCGGCACTTTGGTTCATGCCGTGGCATGCTATCACAAGGGCTGCACCGCTCGGTGTATTGTCAGGCACATGCACCTTGATATCGCGTGATTGACCGTTGACTTTGACTTTTTCCCACGTTGTGGCAGCCGAAACCGAAGCCAGTGATAAGGCTGCCATGCAAATTGCGATCAGATGTTTCATATTTTAAAGGTTAGAAGTTCATCAGAAATTTAGAAGCACCAGCTGCGACATAAAAACTCAATGCAAAGATAACATATATTTTTATTATTTACAATCTCTTCCGGGCGATGAGACTGGCAATATCGGGAGGGTGTTACCGTTATGTATGGAACGATTACATTTTTGAATGATTCTGTCGCTGATTAATGCGGAATTTTGCAGGATTTTATATAACTTTGCATAAAGATCAGGGCTACTCCCCTGATTTGCCTCAAAAAATCAAAAATACCATAATAATGAAAAAGATTTTTGCCTTATTGCTTTTGATCCTTCCGATGATTGCATTTTCGGGGGAGACATACCGGAATCCTGTGATCAATGCCGACGTGCCTGACATCAGCGTCTGCAAAGTAGCCGACACTTATTATATGATAAGCACCACGATGCATCTGATGCCGGGTGGCCCCATCATGAAGTCGAAGGATATGGTGAATTGGGAGACAGTTGGCTACGTTTTCGATCGTATAGACGACGGCGACCGTTATGATCTTATCGACGGACAGACAGTATATGGCCAGGGCCAATGGGCTTCGAGCATCCGCTATCATATGGGGAAATTCTATGTATGGTTCACAGCCAATGGAGCGCCCGGAAAAGGATTCGTCTTCTCTGCCGATAAGCCGGAAGGGCCATGGAAACTTGTGGCTCGCCCTCCGCATATGCACGATGCATCTCTCTTTTTCGATGAAGATGGCAAGCGCTATCTCTTCACCGGCAGCGGAGGCTGCACCGTCGTGGAACTCGATGAAAACTTCAATCCCAAGGAAGGGGGCCTGAACAAAAAGATTATTGATGGCTCGGCCGACCCTGAAGAAAGGGGAGCCTTGCTTGAAGGAAGCAGTGTCATCAAGCACAACGGCAAATACTACGTCTGCATGATTTCCATGAAATGGGGTGCAGAAGGAAGGGTGCGCCGCGAGGTATGCTACCGTTCCGATAAAATAGATGGCCCATACGAAAAGAAAATCATCCTTGAGACCCCATTTGAATCTTACGGTGGTGTCGGCCAGGGATGCCTTGTAGGTGATGACCAGAGCGACCAGGGATGGTGGGCACTCATATTCCAAGACCGTGGAGGCATCGGACGAGTTCCGTGCGCTCTCCCCGTGACATGGGTTGATGGATGGCCGATGGTAGGCGAATACACCGGCGAGATCAATGAAGCGATTGCCGAGTGTCCCGCTGATAATCCTACGGGCAACCCGCGCCTTGACAGAAGAAGATACCGCACTCCTTCCGATCTCAGCAAGAAACATCCCGACGTTGCCGGAATAATCGGAAGCGACGAGTTTGATCTTCAGCCGATCGACCCCAATGGAGGCTACCATGCCCGCAACGGCATGAAGCTATACTGGCAATGGAACCACAACCCTATCGACGAGGCATGGAGCCTTACTGAGCGCCCCGGATATCTTAGGCTGAAGACATCACGTGTGGTAGACAACATGCAGGTGGCACCCAACACACTCACCCAGCGCATGGCGGCTCCTGAATGCACAGGAGAAGTCAAGATCGACGTAGCAAAAATGAAAGATGGAGACATTTGCGGCCTCGCAGCCTATAACGGCGACAGCGGAGTGCTTCGCATAGTCAAGAAAGGGGGCAAATATTATCTCCAGCTGGCTGAAGAGAAATCTGTATTCAAGGAGCCACGCAATATAGAGAAAGTCGACGTGAATGTGCTTGCCGAAGTGCCTTTGAAATTCAAGAACAAGAACGCATGCGACGTCTACCTTCGCATAAATGGGGATTTCAATCCCGGACGCGACAAAGCCACCTTCGCCTATAGCCTGGATGGTAAAAACTGGACCGACTTCAAGCAAGAAATACCAATGAACTTCGACTATCGCCGTCATTTTATGGGCACCAAATTTGCCCTGTTCAACTATGCCACCAAGCAAACAGGCGGCTACGTTGACTTCGACTGGTTCCACTTTAACTATTGACCGATCAACCCCAACCCGATCATACATAAAAAAACCGCATCAGCTTAAGCCTCGATGCGGTTTTTCTCATCAATAATTGATCGCTAATCATCAGAAAGATGCCGGGGAGAAGATACCGGCACGAGGATGGTCAGGAGGAAGATTGGGGGTCAAATCAGGATTGCGTTCCGGTTGCCAAGTACGGATGTGGATAAGTGGTTTTTCCGGATCGTTGAAGTCCACAAAAAGGAAAAGATAGCCCTGGTCGCCATATGTCTGAGATACATAATCTTGCTTCAACTGCAAGGCATATGTCTCCCCTCCTACGCCCGAACGCTCTACGTCGGTGTCCGTAAATCTGAGATTGATAAATTCCTGGCTTGCAAAGCAACGCCGAAGCTGCTCCATATATTCCTTTTTCGTCTTTTGAGTATAGGTGACATGTTCCTTTTGCGCAAGGCTGAAACCATCGGCACCCGGCACTTTCTCCAGTTTCTTGGTGACATGACCGACAATGATCACAGCATCATCATCAAATATACTCTCAATATAATCTTGCATACCGAGTGCAAAAGCAGTGCGATAGTTCTCAAGGAAATTTACGAGCACCATCTTCTTGTCATCGTTCCACGCCGCCCCTTCTTTTGCGAAGATATCATTGCGCGCAATGCTTCCAAGACCAAACCCAAGGCTGACAAGTTTTCGGTCTTTATTGAAAGTGAACGTTACATCTTCTGTAAACTGCCTCCCCTTACTGAAAGTGAACGACATCGGCACCGAGCGGCACATCACCTCATCGCGATATGGATAAAACTCATAAGTGTCTCGAGTCGCTTTGCCGAGAATGCGCACCTTGCCATATTTCATCAGGCGTTCAAACATCATCCATCCCTCGTCGGTGCAAAGATCTTTCACCTCTGAATATTTCTTGTTGTTGATACACCAGATTATCTTCTCCATTGCGCCCACATAGGGAGATACCTCTTCACGGTTCATTTCCATTATGCCCTCGTGTGCTCCGGCTGCCACTTGCTCCTGAAACGCCTTTGTCTCCTTTTTATCGGCCTTCAGTCCCTTCTTCCCTTCATTGAGTAGGTACTGATTTTGCACCAACCCGGCACCCTTGAAAGAGTCAAGAAGAGGTTTCAATTCTGCATTGGCATGGTTTTCATTCTTGAAAAGATATTCCACATAGAGTTTCAGAGGATTCATCGGAACGCTTGGGCTAACCTCGATCATAGCTATGCCATCACGGGCAGTGATCAGTGAAGAATATCCGGAAGCGGTTCCATACTTGAAGGTGCAGGTCGTGACAGGCCGACCATCGTATCTGACATTTAGTTCAACAATCTTTCCGCCATTGTCCGGGTCATCCTCATCCTGCATCACAGAAGCCACACCAAAAGTCACCTTATTGACGATATCACGCATGGCCTCGGGAAGCCAATTCTCAAGTACTCGAAGTTCGCCGTCTACGTTCTCCATAACTTCTGATGAGGCGGGAAGACTCTGCAAAAGCACATAGGAACGGTAGAGATAACGCAACGCATCATCCACTTTTCCATTGTCGCGGGCACGAACGCCGGAACGTGCAAGGTCAGCGACATTGTTGCGGCGACGCTTGTGCATTTTTTCAATGTTAGCCTTTGGCATGTAGACAAAGCGTTCATAATTAGGAGCATCTCCTATGGCTATCACCTGGACATCCTCAAGGGATGCCGGGGTGGTGTAGCTGTCGACCACCGACTTGAACTGTTCTTCTGAGGTTATGGACCCGTCTGCATTTAATCTTTCAGTGGCCTCTCCATGGGAAGACCCCTGAACAGTCACTGATATTTTCCTCACCATATCGTGGAGAGCGGCAGTGTATGCCTCCTCCGGATCATCCCCAAATCCGACACCAAAAGTATAAATCTCCGGGGCGGCCTTTATTTCATTTGCTTTCTTTTGCTCCGGAGTCTCCTTTGCGGCAAAGGCAAAAGAGACCCCGAGCATAGTAAGGAACAGAAATAATATGATTTTTCTCATCAAATTAATTCTAATTTTAAATTCAAATTACTCAATTACTTTGAGGGAGTCGGATTGTCTCCGCTTCCTGGGTACTGGCCCGCAGTTGTAAAGGGAAAACTCCAACTGCCATACTTCGGATTACCATCTTCATACTTGACGTATCCGCGAGCAACGTATTTTGTGGAAGGATCAAGGCCTGTAAGTTCGAATGATACAGTGGCGTCAGTGGCATTGGAAGGTTTAACACTTAAAGTATTAAGTGTCGAACTCCCTTCTTTTCCCCATTCAAGGCCTGCCTCTACTATAGCATAGAAGGGTGAATAAAAGTTGAATTCAACTGTCGCGGATGTCTGGGTATAATCGTCACGAAGCCAAGGTACACTGATGGCGGCATCGCGTCCTCCAGACTGAGTCACACTCAACTGGAGAGGTTGTATGCCCAGATTTGATGGATCGAGAGTGATTCCTGTTGCTACTTCCGTTGGAAGTGGAGTAATGGTCACTGATCCAGTACGATTATCATTGGTTTTGTTTGCATCAACCACAACAGAAATTTTTGTAGTTGAATTTGAAGCCGGTCCACTTACCGGATTCAGCCTCAGCCATGATGATGCCGTTGTCTCCCAGTTGAAACGTGAATCAAGTTCCAGCAAAAGCACATCCCCCTTATCAGTCACTACTCCCACAGTATCAACACGACTTATGTCAAACGTAGTCGGGAATGCCTCCTGTATAATATCAACGCTCATTCTACCGTATTTCTCTTCACTTGCCTTGAATTCAATATTTGCCCTACGTTCAGAGCCTGTGGTATTCGGTTTAATAATCGCTTTCGTGGTCACTCTTACAGGACTTGCTTTCCCTTCTGCAGGAGAGAAAGTTATCCAGTCTTTAAGGTCGTTGGCTGATTGCACATACCAATCTGAGAGAGAGTTAATACCGAATTCTATCGTGTCTCCCTCCGCCTTGATAATCTGAGGTTCTGTCGGACTTACATCGAATGTATAGTTAGATTTATTCTGTATTATCTCTACAGAATAGGTTGCTATCGCACTTCTAAGTGTTATGAAAGCCCTGCGCTCTGCGGCTGTACGGTTTTCGCTAAGAGTCAAGTCAAACGAAGCATTTCCATCACCACTGAATTTTCCATCCCCCGTGGGGGTCATCTGACCATCAGCTGGAGTGATATTGACAAATTCTGAAGGTTCCTCACCCTCATAAGTCACATCAAGAGTCCATGCCACGTTTGAATCTATCTGCATTCTCTTCCTCTCATTACCCTGAGCCATAAAGGGTTCAAATGATGAAGGAGACAAGCGTACGTCGCTGACGGCTTGTTTCAGTGTCATCTGTATACTTGTGGTTTGACCATCGGAACTTGCAACGGGATCTCCTTTTTCATCCACAATATAGACATTTACAAATGCATAGCGTTCCTTATTTATATTTTCAAGTATTTTCAATGTGAATGTTTCATCTCCACGCCCTGTGAGTTTGTCAGCTGAGCACCATCCACCGGTACATTCTATGTCAACTTTCCATAAAGTATTGCTCTCCACAGAAACCCCAATGTTATTGTTTGGCTCAGCACCATAGTCAACGCTGAAGCCGGTGGAATGACCATCAACCTTCAACTCAAGTGCTGATTTTATGGGAATAAGAGTAGTGTCTAAATTGTCGCTACATCCATGAATCCCCGTTAATATAATAGCTGCTGTAGCAACCAGACTGAATATATGCCTTGTTTTCATTTTCTATTTTCCACATTTAAAGTGATACAGATACCCCTATTGATCCTCTGAAACCACCCTGTGTAAGACCACCTTGCTTAAAGACATCAACGATATCTCCTTTCGTGCTTACAGGAATAGCATATTCCGGAGTAATGAAGAATCCTACATGCTGCACTGGATGATATGCGAAGCGAGCGCCTACTGTAGCGCAAGGCTGCGTAAAGCCATTGCCTGCTTCATTTCTATCTTTAGCCGATAAGCGTTGGATCATGAATCCAGCCTGAGGAGTAAGTCCGAAGCGTTCCGCAAACCGGAGTTGATAGCCGGCACGCACAGCCATCTCATCCATACGGTAGCTGTATTGTCCGATCAATATGTTGTCCACTCGGTCATACCAATCCACTTGCTTACTGCGGCCAAGACCGAGATTATAGCTGACCTCAAGGTTGACATTCTCGTAGTATCCACCGAGAGTAAACCCTACAGATGGTTTGCCACTTGCCGCAAAAGAAATGGCTGCATAGCCGGTGGTCTTCTTCACATATTGAATCTTTTCAAGTCGGATAGTATCCCTAAGGGTCTCCCCTCGCTCAATGCGGAACTTGCGGGTCTGCGGATAATAACCTTTCTTGGTGAAATCATACTCATAGCGAGCCACCGGGAGCTGCATCGTCGGCTGGAGAGCCACCAAAGAGTCTCCTTCCATAACTGTCACGCCATAAGTAGGCTCAGTGACAAGTTCAAGATAGCCGAGGTGTGCTACAGGAGGAATTGCAGTTATGGTCTTCGTCTTTCCTGCCTCCACAGTGAAGGCTGTGGTCTGGTCTTCGTGGTCGGGGAGCTTGGCTGTAATCACATAGCTTCCGGCGCGAAGATGCTTGTGTAGCGACCCGACACCTTCCCGGTTGTCCTGGAACCATAGTTCCGCGCCATCCGCCACCTCTATGTCGACATCGCCGAACTTCAGGTTTTCGTCTTCCATCTGGAGCGTAAACTGGTTGCCACCGTCAGCTGTAAGAGTGACAATGTCTTCAAATAGGAGCGAACCAAGTTCGGCTCTTACAAGATGGGAACCAAGCGGCATGTGCATGTTTACGGGAGATTTTCCTTGAGGCTCACCGTCAACCGAAATTTCAGCTCCGGGAGTCGAGGCTATCAGGGCCACATCTCTGCCTTCCACATTGAGAACGACGCTGTAGGTCTTACCAGCTTCTGCCTCCATACCCTCAAACCACATTACGGTCGGACGATACTTGGGATGGCTGATTGTTACTTTCTGGGTACGCTCAGGCACGTAGAGCCATACTTCGCCCGGGCCTGCCTGCTTGCGACCAAGAATCTGAAAGAGTCCGGCATCGAAGCCAAGTACATCATTTGGGAAGGGAGTATATATCTTGATCAGGGCAGCGCGCTTTCCGCTGTTCTCGTCGGTCACTGCCGTGCCCTGCAAGCGTGCTGTTGCATCGTTTGTGACCTTAAAGTCACGGTATTCGAGTTTTTGAGCCATCGATGGCAGGAAGCCCAACAGAGCCCCTACCACGATAGCAATCTTTAGAACCTTCATTTTATATATCTTTTGGGTTATTGTTGTTTTCATCTTACCATCACTTTCACTCCTCCTACTATGTAGAGACCACGTGTGAGGCCTTCCACCGCCACGCTCTCTCCGGCCTTAAGAGTGTTAGTACGTACTTTTGCACCTTCAGGGGTAATGATGACAGGGCAGCATGCGTGATTGCTGCTTATGCGGATTGTGCCAGGTGCAGGTGTCTCTACCACCAGCCCTCCGTCTGTCACCGTCGGGAGCTGCACGCCACTTCCATCAGGGAAGACCGGAAGTGCTTGTGGATTACCTGGGGCTATTACATATGCTCCGAATGGGAGTGTCTCGTCGTCAGGGACGAACGCGCTGCCACGTGGCGACACATCCTCATTTGCATTGACATTAAGCGAAAGTGCATCTTCTACTTCCACCGGCATAAATGTGCCGATGAAAGTGGCTCCATCAGTCCAATTGGTTGAAGTGGGAGCCGATTCAGGCGTACCAAGCATTATATCTCCTGCATAGAATGTTACCTCCCCATAGAGATTATAGCTGTCTACATAGTCCTTGTTGTTGGGCATAGAGATAATGTAAGGGATTCCAGCCTTGATGGAGTCAGACTCTGCCCAACCTTCTTCAGTCGATCTATATAGCCAGAATGGCCTGCTGCCACTGTAGGGGTCGGTCACGCCGTCCCATGCGGCAAAAGGAGTTATCTCGCCCATTCTTTCATGGCTGATTCCGATAGCGATGAATGGAAGTGTGAGAGTCTCCCAGCCTGCGCATACACCTTTTTCTGTTAGCAATGAGAAGGTCTTTTTAAAGTTGATGGAGTCTGTCCTCACAGGCATATGAGCATTGAATGGATAACCTGCATGCAGCAATACCTCATAGGCATGTCCGCTAATTCCGTTGCCTTCGGGATCGGTAGGTGCGCCATTAGGTGCGTAGGTATATTCCACTGTGTTGAACGCATCTTCAGGAAGTATGTCGAAACTTGGCGTCCAGAAAAGAAGGTTGGGATTGCCAGCCTCTGTCAATCTGCCATCGGGCATTGGCTCATTCGGGTTACCCCACATCACAGTGGTAAGACGCGGCATATCAATCAACATTCCGTCCGGATAATGACTGGAGAAAATGGTTTCTATGCGTGTCCCGGCAAAAACCCTATCATAATCGCCGGCATCAAGAGACTCAGCCTCAATATGCAGTGTTGTGAGCTGTGGAAGTGCAGCCACGATGTCCATATCCTCTCTCGAGAGTTCTCCGACAAGGCGTAGGTATTCGTAAGAGTCAGCTTTATCACCCCAGGTGCCGAATGCTTCCGAGAGGTTATGACCCTTTCTTACTCCAGCTACACGTCCTGTATTGAAGAAGTCAATGCTCAAATCAGCCGGGTCGCCTGAGAATGCATGGTCAGACTTCACGACTGCAGAGACCTCGCAGAAATCATCTATATTGAAGCTGATAGAATCAGAACCTCCAGCAACTAAAACGCCGTTCTTATACAGATGGCATTGAGCATTTACCAAATCTGCATCACTTTTTGAAGGCTTCACCATAAGTGTATGGCCGTTGTAGTCAAAGGTCGGGGCACTATGGAATACAATATCATCCCTCAAAATCGGAGAGTCGTAACGATCTTCATTTTGGGCAATTGCCACTGCCTCTATCCTATTCATACCAGGAGTCACATCAAGAGTGACCGGGGTCTGAAGAGTCTGTTCTTTTCCATCGACACTCACTCTCACTGGAATGGCATCAACATGGTCGATCATGACCTTCCTTCCTTCAAAATCTTTTGTCAGGGTTGGTAGACTTTCCTGCCAGTCTGCAAGAATAAAATTGAAGGTGCCTTCGTCGGAGGAAACATAATTTTCCTTTGTAGCAATAAATCGCACTGTGCAGTCTGCCGAAAGAGGTATTGGGGCTGAATATAGCGCAGAAGATTCAGTGGGAGTAGCTCCATCGATTGTGAAGTGAATTGCGGCACTCTGTTCTTCGCAAGAAAGCATCAGACTTCGTTTTCCATAAGTTGCAATTGGAATAGGGAGCTTCATGTCTGAGACTACATAGACCACTACTTCAGAATCAAAGTAGTCGCTATGGAAAGCTTTTGCTGTAAAGGTTGTGTTGCCTGTTATGTCTATAGGGCCTTCATAAAGGATACCCGTAGAGGCGGTCGGTACGCTTCCGTCTGTTGTATAGCGGATGGAAGCATCCTTGGTTTCACAAACCATAGTCACCTTCATTGTCTCTAAATTGTGGTTTACGATCGGAGTCGCGACCTTATGATCAGCCACCTTAAATTCGAATGAACCCACTTCAGAATCATGGAAATATTCACGCGATGCAAAAAATAGTACAATGCAGTCCTCTTTCAGTGCCACCGGACCATCGTAGAGCGTAGAAGTCATTGTTGGCGTAGATCCATCAGTAGTAAAACGAATCTGGGCAGAAGTATCCTGACATGACAATGTAAGCAATTTCTTCGCAAAACTTGCAGAGGGAGTGGGCACTTTTTGGTCGTCGACCACTGCTTTTGCTATTTCTGAATCAAATAAGTCACTACGGAAAGCACGTGCGGTGTAGGTATGGTTGCCTACTACTGCTACCGGGCCTTCATACTTAATGCCGGTCTCAGCCGTAGGAGCTTCCCCATCGATTGTATAGCGAATTTCGGAATTGACTGTATCGCAAGCCATGCTAATAGTCAGAGCCTTCGGATCATAAGTAAGCACCGGCATGGCCACCTGATAGTCTGAATACTTAAACTCGAAAGAAGCTATTTCTGAATCAATGAAGTATTCACGCACAGCGATAAACTTCACGATACAGTCTTTGGTCAAGGCGACAGGGGCTTCGTAGAGCGTGGATTTCGCAGTAGGATCTGTGCCATCTGTGGAATAGTGTACCTGAGCCTTAGGATCCGTACACCCCAATGTAAGCATCTTGTTGACAAAACTTGCAGTCGGGGTAGAAACCTTCTGATCATCTACAATTACAGTAGCTACATCCGATGCAAAGAGGTCGCTGCGGAAAGCTCGTGCTGTGTAGGTATGGTTACCTACTACTGCTATCGGACCTTCATACTTAATGCCCTCCTCTGCTGTCGGAGCCTCCCCGTCGATGGTATAGCGTATCTCGGCATCGGCCGTATCGCAAGTTATGGTTATTGTCAAAGCTTCCGAATCATATGTCAATTTCGGAGTGACTACCTTATGCTCTGCCAAAACAAAGATGAAACTTACAGTATCAGAGGGTTCGTAATTCTCCTTGAAACCACGAGCCACCACTTTACAATCCTCGGTCAGACGCAGTGGAGAAGAGTATACCGCAGCTTCCTCCGTAGGAATTGACCCGTCTAAAGTATAACGTAACGTGGCTCCCGGCGTAGCTGATGCCAATGTTAAAGTCAGATCGGCATAACTGCATGTCGGGGTCTCCACCTGAAATCCGCCTGTCGAATATTCACCTATCTGGGAGTCATAATAATTGGGATGTACTGTGTATGCCCTTATCCTATAGTTGCCGTCAAGTAGGAGAGGCTCCGTATATAGTATGCTTGTTTCTGTCGGATCAGTACCATCAAGAGTATAATAGGTCTTTCCTCCGCTTACAGCAGGGGTAATCACCAATTTCCCTTCATCATCCAGCGAGAAAGTAGGAGCCGGAATAGTGTAGTCAGCACGACGGAATACAAATATATTTATCGGAGAATCTGTAAGGCCCTCCTTGCTTGCATATGCTTTGATGCGACAGTTTTCTTCCGGCAAAAATGGAGTAGTGTAGATCTCACTTTCTTCATTCGGGTCAGTAAAGTCAAGCGTGTAGCGGATGATCGCGTCTGGTGTTTCACTTGTGATCTTAAGCAAACGGTTTTCGAAGGTAAATACAGGAGTTGCTGTTTTATATACCTTAACCTGATAACTTACCACAGGCGAATCCTCCATTCCCTCCTTATAAGCTATTGCCTTTACGAGAAGGTTGCTGCCTACAAATACAGGTTCTGTATATACCGGACTTGCAGCTGTAGGAGTAGTGCCATCAAGGGTATAATGGATAGTCGCGCCAGGTGTCTCACAGAGAATCTGGACGTGAGTATCATCAAACATACCCATACGAGGCCAAAGAACCATATTTTCCGCCATACCGCTATCAGGATTCGGAGTGCCTGGTTCGTTAGGACTTGACGGATCATATTCGTAATTCGCTATAAGAGTAACGTGTCTGTCTGGCATTACATACGTAAAGTGAGAATTTTCAGATACCACATTACCCTCTTCATCAGTCCAGTTGATAAAACGATAACCCGTATTCGCACTTGCGCTGATATAGAAACTTGATCCGACATCATGGGGCCCAGCTCCTGACAAAGATGCAGCACCATTTGGTTTGGTTTTGAGAGTAAGAGTACGTGCCAATACCGGTGTGCTTGGCTCTGCAGGATTTGATGGATTGAATGCAAAGTTTGCAACAAGAGTCTGATCACCTATTGGTACGGTGAAATCAAGAGTAGAAGACGTCCCAACCTCAATTCCATTTCTGGTCCAGTTAATAAAATCATAACCGGAATTCGCTCTCACGGTAAATCTTTGTGTTGAACCAACTTCATACGCACCCTCTTTACCTGAGGATAAATATCCTGCACCAGACGGATACATCTCGATGCTAATGTTGGAAACATTTTTGAATTCAGGAGTTGAGGGTTCTGCAGGAGAAGAAGGATCATATTCGAAGCGGGCAATGAGTGTCACATTTTTCACAGGCATCGTATAGGTGAAATTCGATGCCGTAGAGACTTCTGTGCCATCTTCATCTTCCCAGCGAATAAATCGATATCCGGTATTCGCAGAAATCCGCACATTGACGTTGCTTCCAAATGCATGCATACCGGCACCAGACATACTATATCCGGCATCAGTAGGCACACATCGCAAAGCGAGGGTAAAGTTTACCCCCGGTTCCGGCGGATCTGCCGGATTATATTGGGCTTTCGCTGCAGTGCCCCACAACAGGAGCACCAACAGCGTAAGCATTATCCTAAAGGATAAATTTAGGTGTAACCTCATATCTTATGGGGGTTAATGATTCTTATTTCACGATTGTCTTGAATGACTCACCGTTCACTTTCACTACATATACGCCTGCTGCAACAGAGATTTCAACATTTCCATTTTCAGCCATGGTGTCAGTTACGATCCTTCCGTCAGTTCCGAATACTGTAATAGATGCACCTGCAGGTGATTTTATAGATATTGATCCAATATTGCCAATAACCTTTACAGTAGAGTTATTGATACCTTCCACAGCATTATTTACTGTGGGAGCAAAGCGAATTGAGAAACGAGTGTTGTCAATTCCAGTCTTGGAAGCAGTGAAAATATAGTCACCTTCAGTCAGGTTAAACTCAATACCTGTCTCAGCATCATAAAGCCATGCCTTACGATCAGCTCTCTGTGCAGAGATGCGGTAAGTGCGGTCAGTTGCAGGGAGAAGCACACCGAGTGCTACATTGCCATCTTCGTATGGACGTTCGTTGATAGCCATAGGTTGCTTAGCTGAATCAATAGTGTAAAGCTGAGCTACATTTGCGTCCATACTCATAAACTTGGATGCATCGCACATTGTCTCGTAAGTCATGGAAGCTTTTTCGTTAAGGACAATACGTGTGTAGTCATCTGCATCCTCATTATCGTTGCTGTAAAGCTCAAGGTTGAGTTTATGTCGGTTTTCATCCTTTACTACGGGACGCGGAGCGCGTGAGCGATCGATAGTGGTGTTGATCTGGCGACCTACGAGCGGCATTACGGTAGAGAGATCGGCGGTTGCTTTCTGCACAAAGAAAGGCTGCATCGGACGAAGAACAAATGTGTCGTCACCACGGTCACCGTCATTGAGCGAATAAGCACGATAGGTGCTGCCTGTCCATACGGTGATGGGGGCCTGCATGTCGATATAATATATGTCGTAGTAGGTCGGATATGGATTGGCTATGAAGTTCCAGCCGGCGTTGGCCTTAGTTTCACATGCATTGTCAGCGAGTTCGAAAGTTACAGGATTTGATCCGAAGAATTTGTTATGCTCCCCTGCAGAAGCAGCAGGAAGATGAAGCCAGCCTGTTTTTTTGGCTTGAATAATATAGCCCTGTCCACTCTTAAGGGTGCCATCTGACGGAACATTCACCCAGTTACCGGAAGTTGAGTTTTCACTTGCCCGACGTGCACCATCGTAATAACGGATTACCCATGAATCAGATGAAGGATAGGATATATCGCTCATTTTTACATCAGTCACAGGAGAGAAGAAGAACCATTTATCAGCAGATGAGACATAAAAATAAGAAATTAGTCTGTTAGCCTTCACAGAATTACTCTTGCTTAAAACTACAGTCGGTTTTGATTCACTGATGTTGTATTCAAATTCATTGAAAGTTTGTGTTGAATTATCGTCAAGAGTAATTACGCTTCCGGTATACATTTCAACTGAAGGGGTACCCTGCATCACGAGTGTATTGTTCAAGTTGAGTGTGCCACGGATTGCCCAGTAATCGTTGATGGATGCCTCGTCTCCTTTAACTGTGTTTGTAAAGTTATACCAATATGAATTTGCTCGGTAAGTATCGAATGCAAAATCCGGAACTACCAATGTCACTTGGCTTTTAGTTACACCACTGAATGGGTCATAGGCGATTGTTGGAGGTGTTGCACATGGAAGGACAACCTTTTCAAGTGCAGTACAGTAATTGAATGTATAATACATATCCCAGCAATGGGAATTGAGATATACCGTTTTAAGTTTTTTACAATCATTAAAGGCATATTGACCTATACTTGTGACATTTTTAGGGATACTTAAAGTTTCAATCAAAGTTCCTGAAAAGGCGTAACTACCAATCGATGTAATTCCGTCAGGTATATTTACATCAGAAAGATTAGAGCAACCATTTACTATTCTATTTGGAAGAGACTTAAGTTTATTTGAAAGATGTAACCTCTTCAAAGAGGTACAATTTTCGAATAGGGCATAACTTTCATCCAATTTTTCTACAGAATCTGGCATATCAAATTCAATGAGCCTTGTATCGACAAAAGTATAAGATCCAATTTCTGAAAGACAAGAATTTTCCGAAAAGTTAATATATCTCAAATCAGTATTGCGCCATACTTCACTTCCTATTTTCTCCACCGAGGCAGGAATGGTGAGCTGATAAAAGTTTGTACCATAAAATGCTGAATTGCCAATACTCTTTAAAGTCTCTGGAAGCATTACTGTATTCAAACTTTTCAGACCCCGACATGCACTTTCAGGTATTTCTGTTATTCCGGTTTCTGTAAAGTCGATAGCGATGATTCCTGTTAGCAATTTGATTGAACTCCAGTCATCAGAATTCATTGCCCCTCTAATCTTAAGAAGTTCCATGTCTTGAATTGGCTTACCCTCCAAGGCCTGTGTAAGTCGCGTACCAAGTTCACCTGAAGAGTTCAGAGTCACGTCATACCAGTTCTGGTCAAGCCGGACATTCCGGATCTGAGTTACATTTTTATCACTCGTATTATCCTCCTTTATCCAATTCCTGAATTCAATAGTATGTGTTCCGGGATAAAGTACAACACTTCTTGAAATCCAATCAGAGGAGTATGAATATCTATAAAATTCACCGTCAATATACACATAACTTCTACTGTAATCTGAGTATCCTCTGAGATTTTTATACTCAAAAGCAAAAATTGACGGTTTGTCTATTGTAAATGTTGTAGATATTTTCGAAGTTGTGGTGGTATTATTTGATCTAATATATCCATCTTCTGTAATCCACATATTATCCGGGTCATTATCGAATGTTATTGGAATAGAGCCCTCTTTCAAGCAAGAAGATTCAAGGTTCTTGCATTCCCAGACACGGAGATTACAGATACCTGCCCAGTAACTCCCTCTATTAGAATTAGGAACAAATACAAACTTTACAGTGTGGCTACCAGCTGGAATGATATGAGCCTTACTTGTAGTCCAATTATAATCTGAATATTTTGCCTTACTCTCCCCATCAACTACTATTTCCAAATAATCCGTAGAGCTATAGTCAGAATAACGACGATAGGAAAATGTAATTTCAGTAGGATATGACGATTGATAAGTACACTCTAAAGTAGTGGTCATAACACCTTCTGTTTCCGAAGTACGCATATATTTACTCCCATCATTATACTCTCTGATTACCCACGGATACTTCGCGTCATTTGTCCATTTTACCGGCACAGATCCTTCTAAAAGGATAGCCTCACTGATTTCATCTGATGATAACTGTGCGTTGGCAGATACGAAAGCGCACATCATCACGAATAGCATCGCAAAATGGCGATACTTTTTTACTTCTGCAAGAAAAAATCGTTTCATATTTTTTCAGTTTGGTTTGTTTTTTGGCCTCCAAATGATGAATCCTGGGTCATGAGGAGTAATAATGATATAAAAAGCGTAGGATTCGCTACCGTTGCCGTCCTTCATACAGAGGCTTCTCGCATTGCCCATCGATAGTAGAACGGCAACGCAGAAGCCCACGCTAAGTATATGTAACGATACGTCCAGCCATATCTCTCGCGAGATACAGTGCCGAATGCATAAAATTACATAACCACGGGCATCTACCGTTGCTCAATCCTTGACTATCGATTGAAATTTTGCGAGAATTTCTGTATATCAAGAATTAGCGCAGATAAACGCTTGTCAAAATGTCTGCGGACCCTCCCTCAAACCCCGACCGGGCCTCTGAGTTACGGTCTGCGTAGCAAAATTACAAAATAAATTTGAATTTTGAAAAAATTTTCAGCATTATTTGAATTTGATGTGATAATCCAACAGGATTCTTATCTCTGTATGCCCTCTGTGTGCTTCCGTGTGAGTTCTTTTTCAGAAATCATCTGAAAAGTGGCTACTACACGTTTTCAATATCATCGTAATCCGGATTAAAATTCTCAAAAACAGCGTATCGAGAAGAACATCATTTTTTCATTTTCCCTATTTGTAACTCAAATTTCGGATGTAATATCATTAGGATTTTTATAGCTCATATTCTCATAGAATTTTATCGCGCAAAGGGGCAGAGGGCTCGCTATTGTGCCAACGATTAACGATAAACGATCAACTACGCACTCTTTTTTAGGCAGCAAAGTGCGCAAAGGCTCGCTCGCTACGCTCCGCGTCGCAAGAATGTGGTGGACTCGGCAAATAATCATCCAATAAAGAGCATTACGAAAGCTTTGGGTAATATGCAATGCGGAGCGGATGCGAAGCGAGCCTTTGCGCACTTTGCTGCCTTCGAAGGCAAGGTTCTGACAATTATTGCTAATTCACTCAGCGAGCCTTTGCTCCTCTGCGCGATAAAATATTTATATGACAATGAGTTGCTAAATCAGAAACTTAAGTAATTTAAGTTCTGCGCCTATAGATCCTCTTGCGTTCTCTCACAAAAGCAGTAGCCCGAACTTTAGAAAATCTTTTAGGCGCAGAACTTTTTTTGCTCCATCTCCTCCCGGAACTGACAGAACGGCACAGAACATTATATTTTCTTTATATTTTTTCTGCGCACTTCTGCTAGTGTGATAGCCTGATTTTGGTTGACTGTCCTTCAGTCTTAGACCTGACTAAAGTTG
>CAYNEZ010000027.1:0-24154 GCA_964396365.1 uncultured Sangeribacter sp.
TATGCCGATTAATTTAAGACCTCAGTCTATGAGTGACTTTTTCAGTGCCCTCCTTGTGGGTGCGTCCTTTTTTAATGTATAGGATGTGGGGCTAATATAGATAGGATTGGGAGTATAATGATGGTAAAATAAATATGGATATAACGCGCGTGGGCGCATGCGGAACATGCCTTATTACTAATTTTGAGTCGGGAAAAGCTTAAAGATGCAAGTATCGGAGAGAAAGGCTCTGTATCGGAGCTTCGCGCAGTATCGGCAAGCAGGGCTTACAGGAATGGGAGTTAGAAGAAAAGCCATTTTTTGCGTTTCTTGTGGGTGTGTTTCTTTTCTTTTTTGGTGGTGGGAGCAGATGCGGTGGATGCCGGAGGGTCAAGAAGGCCTTCCTTGATCAGCTGGAGGGAGTCGGCATGGGTCAATGGGGTGTCGGGGAGATTAGAGAAGCCATCGGAAGTGGTAATCTTGAGGTCGGCGAAGCGTGAGTTGCGGACACCACGTTTGAAGACATTCTCTATCTGGTCTATGAGATTGATGCGGGCGTTGTTGACCACGCTGACGCTTTCGATTGCTGTGTTCTCATTGAATTTTGCCCCACCAAAGCGCACTTTGTATTTCTTGGGATTCCCTTTCACGGTTATGCCGAATTTGAATGGTATGGGTGATTTCAAGACTGCGAGATGATAGTCGAAATCCATATCGATGTTATTGGATCCATAAACACCGAGCCTGTAGCGGTCGATATTAAATGCGAAGGGGTAGACTCGCATCAGGCCATCTGCCACGGTCATCTCTACATTAAGGCTGTGGATAGTATTGTCTGCCTTGTTTTTAAATCCAAGCCATTTGCCTAAAGTCTCGTATTTCTTTGGATCAATGAACGCAAGATTGTCGCCGGAGATCTTGATGGCGGCATTGAGGGATGGGAGGGAGATGTTCATTCCGGTATCAATGCGGCATGTGGCGGCAATGTCAGCACCGATGGTGCCTGAGAAGTCGTGCATCAAGGGGGTGATGGAGTCAATGGCGGGAACGAGCTTTACAAACTTTGCGATATTGAAATCATTTACATCCAGTCCGAAACCGAAATGCATGTCATCGGTGTTAGAAGCTGAATAAAGAGCAGAAAGGGAGAGGTTGCCGACATCGGAATTGGTTTTCATGTTATGGATGCTTACACTTCCGTCGTAGACGAGAATGTCGCCTCCCATATTGAGCAAATCGACATCGCTATAGAGGAGATGTTTGGTGTCAAGACGGAGATTGGCATCGATATTTATAGGAATGAGCACCGGGGATGAGCGACCAGGACCTTTTTTCGAGAGAGCATCGAGCTTTGATTGCAAGGAGGCGTCATCGTCGGCTGTCAATTCCTTGATTTTCCCATGCTTCCTATCTGAGACGTAGGAGGCTCCGGTAAAGATTGATGCGGAGAGCTGGTTGATGTCGATCGTGTCGCTTTTCAATACGAAATTACCCTTGAGGTCGTTGTTGGTGGCTGCAGTCAAGGCACGACGGACATTGGAAACCAGTCCAGACATAGCAATGTCTGAACGGCCTGCCTGCAGAGATATTTTTGAGATGTTGACAGTGTCATTATTGAAGGTAAGCGACACGGAGGAGATACGGTTGTGGAGCGGGAAGAGAGGAGTGAGAAGACGAGCATTATAGGTATCTAAAGAACCGGAGAGTTTCCATTCGTTGAGGAATCTGCGGAATTGGGGGGTTAGATTCCATATCAGCACGGCATCGCCTTGGGAAGACCGGGAAGATCCACCCGGAAGCCTTCCTTCCAGAACGCGGCGTATGTGCTTGCCGTGGGTACGTTTGTAGCGGACGTATTTGTAGACATTGGCCGGGGGGAGGAAGTGCGTTTCCCGTTTTCCGTTTTCCGTTTTCAGAGATTGCGGAGAAGGCGAAGATTTCGGACGGGTCAGTCCTGTCTGACTTATCGGAGTTCCTTTATATAAGGAGGCATTTACCTTTGTATCGTGGAGCAAGACACGGTCGGAGAGAGAGCCGGCAGAGACATTGCCAATATTAAGCTGCGCCAATATTTCAGGGACTTTTCCGCTACGTTTAGTCTGCTTCAAGCTGACACGCCCCCCGATGTCGCGAATACGGGCGCCGGCACTGTCGGTGATGGATGTGATATTAAACCTCCCCACTTTCAGATTGCCCAGAACAGGGAGCATACGGGTGGTGTCAACCGCACCATGACCTGGATTGTCGATTCCGGCATCCAAATTGACCGAACCAAGAGCCAGGTCTACCCCACTTACAAGTATTGTGGCAGTGTCGACTGCAATCTTTGTCTTAAGGAGCGGCAAATCATTGACTATCCGTTTAGAGTCCAGATCAATCCTTGCATTCCCGACTTGCACCATCTTGCTTGTGTCGGCCGAAAGGAAATAGACATCCTTGACAGTCACCGCACCATCAGCCATGAGACGATGGAGATGCTCGGGGCGGAACATCGAGGCACTACCCTTTGCCTGCAAATCAGCAGTAATTACACCGGCAAGATAACCCGGAATCTTCTCCAACAAGATCGGAGGAAGATCCTTGAAGTCGATCTTCCCTTCGATTTTAGTTTCGAAAGATGGATCGGATATGGGTGTGGAAACGAGGGCAGAAGCCGTAAGATCTGTGCCGGGGCCTGCGACTGAAAAGCGATGAATATCCACGACAGTACGGTCGGGGAGATTTGTCTCTGTATTGACAGTGACCTCAAGAGCTATATCCTTCAGGTGGGCTGTGCCATAATCCAAGACGGAAGGGGGCAAGGAGACAGAAATGCGTGATGCTGGGAGAGTATCGACGGCAAGATTCATCGGCTTCAGGAGCTCAAAGCGCCCCCCTACCCTTGCATCTGTAGAGAAAAACGGAGCGTGGAGACGATGAAGGGTACGGATAGAATCAGGGAGGAGCGTGAGCAAGTCGGTAACAGACACCGGCTCCAAATCCACTGAAGCTTTCTTCACGATAGGGCTATCTTTCAAGTCGATTTCCCCGGAGACAACTGCCTTGATGAAAGCACCCCGGAGTTCCATCTGATCCATCGCCACAAGACCCGGATCGGAGGGATTCCAATAGACTTTACCGTTGACACCAAAATCTATTTGATCAAGATTTGTGATGAGGGTTGCCTTAGGAGATGAGACATTGCCATTTATCTTCAGGCGATATGTGGGTTGCTCGTTGCCATCTACTGCCGCATCAGTGAGAAGGAGGACTGAGGCTGATGTGGAGTCTGCTGCATTATAGAAGCGGATTTCCTTCGGCGTGTCGAGTGAGAAACGATCGATACGAAAACCGGGAATCTTGGTCTTGGATGAAGGGGCAGAGTCAACGGGCAATTTAAGGATATCATAGTTTGCCTTCCCGTTGTGGGCAATCACTAGATTTACACCCAAACCGCGCAAGACCACGTCGTGGAGTGAGAGTTCATTGTCGACAATAAGACGCTTGATGTCGAGGGAGCCCGACATATAGTCGAGAGTGAGAAGAGAGTCGGCATAGTTGGGCAAAAGTCCCTTCTGATCTACAGCAAGGGAATCAAAAGCGTGGGATATAACAGAAAGGTCTTCCACCTCCACTCCGAGAATCGGGAAATGGGGATGGAAACCGAGCTTAAGTTTACCTAACTTGAGATGGCCATCAATGTAATCGTTGGCAATGTCTTCCACCATCGGGGAAAGACGACCGGAATCGATGAACTTGACGGCGCAGAAGAGGAGCAGACCAGCGACAACGATGAGAGTCAAGAGGGTCCATGCAAATACTTTCAGTATTTTCATCGCGACATTGCCATTCTTGCTCTCAGAAACGGTCATTGGTATGGAGGAATCAGATATTTTTGCCGTAACGGGCGTAGATTTGCCTTGCTAAATTCTTTGCCTTTTCAACGTCGGCCGGGTTTTTGGGGTCGACGCCATATTTTTTCAGATTTGGGACAACGACACTGGAACCTGGACGAATCTTATCGGGATGCCCGAATTTCACACGGTTTTCCTCATATATATAAGGCCAGAAATTAGGATTACCGTAATATTCCCTTGCCATAGTGATCAAGAAACGGTCTTTACCAATCCTATCATAGGCAATGGGATCGTCGTAGGCAGAGGAAACGACAACCGGACTGACGCCAGACTTCACTGCAGAAGAGGGACCGGGGATCACGTTGGCTGAAGAAGTTGCCTTCGACGCGGGAACATAAGAAGTCTTTGCAGCAGGAGCTGATGAAGAGGAAGCATTGCCGTTAAGCCTTCCGATATTTGCCATGGCAACAGCCACAGGGTCGGAAGGATCTATGCCAGCGTTGACGGATGCAACATTCACGGGGTCGGCCGGAATAACATTCTCCTCAGTATTGGCGGGAGCATTCAAGCCGGCAATCATGATGGCGTTGGTGACATTCTCATCGGGAATGACTGCAGTGGAGGAAGCGGAGGAAGAAGAGGAATTTGTAGGCATACCGACAACTACGCCATTGATATCTTCCTGATCAAGGAGAAGATAGACATTATCGCCAGAGGAATTCCCTGACAAAGTGCCGGCAACCCTAAGAGCCACGATGTCTTCAGGAGTAGCAACGCGGAAATTGTCGAGGATGGCCGGATATCCGGACACCGTAAGGCTGCCACCAAGAAGATTTCCAAAAGATGTGCGCTGCACAAATTCCGGCTCCACGAGGATGTCAGCTCCGGCTTCCTTGATCAAGTCTGCCTTGATATTCTCTTTTCTTGCGGCAAGAGAAGTAGTATTGAACGGATTCCACTTCCAGCTGACTGACTTGCTGATACGCTGCGGAGCAATCTTAAGATCGCCTACCGTAGGGTAAGAGGCAACCTTGGCATCGACCTCAGTGTGCTGAGCTGTCTTTACGACTTTCGAGCAAGAGGACACCAGCAGAAGGGCAACCAACAAAAAAAGATTAGAGACTCTCATATAATATCACTTTATGGGACGGAAGTTGGTGCAAGTGCCAGAACCTCCATTCATGATGATGAACTGCTCGGGCTCGGCAGGGCGCACATTGGTATAGAAAGCTGGATGTCCGGAGACAGTGACGTATTTGACAGTTTTCTGTCCGAAGAATCCTGTAGAAATTTTCATTTCATATTGCATAGCGACCAAGACATCAGCATTTCCGTTAGCTTTCAGGGCCTCAGCGACAGCAGCGTTCAAGACATTTTTCACGCCTCCTCTACGCACTTGGCGAGATGGCTTATACGTATAAGTGATCCTCCCATCATTAACCTTAAGATCGGCAACGTTTTTAGACACAATAGACGTAGGGATATCTAAAGTGTCTGCAGTTTTGTGGATAGAACTGCAGGAAGGAAGCAACAGAGCTGCCACAGCCACCAATACAGTAATGAGTGATTTTTTCATATTAACAAAGAATTGAAGTTGTTTAAACTTATTTACGAATTCTAAAATAACAATGAAGAGTTAAACAGAAGATTCTTTTTATTAATCTTCCGTCATCTTTTCGGCATCTTTTCCATCTTTCATCAGTCACGATGCCCGCATCGCTCCTTCTTCAAGATGAAAAATCTGCTCAAAAACCTGACGAAATCTTAATAAAAAAAATAAGTTTAAACAACTTCATTTACAATTTTTGCAAATTTAACATTTTTTTTGAGAATAAGCAAATCACATCGCACAGGTATGTCTTAAATTTTGTTAAATGGCACAATGATTAATTAGGAAGGATAAGGGCGGGGGGGTTAATTTTTTGCTGAGACTTGGTGGGGAGGCTGGGAAGCCTCCCTTCCATATTTGATTGCGGGCTTGTAAAATTGGAGAGTGGTATGTTAAAATAAATGTATTAGGAAGATTTTTAATTATTTTTTGCAAACCATAATAGAAAGTGAATGTTATAGCGATATAAAATCTACAAAACAAGAGAATTTGTCCTCTTTTATTCATGCCGAAGCCATCGTAGCAATAGGATCTCTGATGCATGTCTACTGGAGCGTTTAAATATAAAATTTTATTGTTTCATTATTAAAATCTTAATTGCTATGAACGATGCAAATTATCGCTTCGGCGACGCCAAGAGCGAGGCTTTTGGCACCAACGCAATGTTGAACCAGGCTCCGGTAGAGAAAATACCTGACGGCCCTACCATTCCTGAAGTTGCCTATGAGATGGTGAAAGACGAGACATTCGCCCAGACCCAACCAAGACTGAACCTCGCCACATTCGTGACCACCTACATGGATGACTATGCCACCAAGCTGATGAACGAGGCCATCAACATCAACTACATTGATGAGACGGAGTATCCTCGAATCGCAGTGATGTGCCAGAAGTGTATCAACATTGTGGCAAATCTTTGGAACACACCGGAAACCAACAAGTGGAAAGCAGGTGCGCTTGCAATCGGAAGCTCAGAGGCATGTATGCTCGGAGCGCTCGCCGCCCTCAAGAGATGGAAAGACCGCCGCAAGAAAGCAGGCAAGCCTTATGACAAGCCAAACCTTGTGATGTCTACCGGCTATCAGGTAGTATGGGAAAAATTCTGTAATTTCTGGGATGTTGAGATGCGTCTCGTTCCGCTTACTACAGAGCATCCTACTCTCGACGTAGACGCAGCCATCAAGCTCTGTGATGAGAACACAATTTGCGTAGTGCCTATCCAGGGCGTAACATGGACCGGACTTAATGATGACGTCGAGGCTCTTGACGCAGCCCTTGACAAATTCAATGCAGAGACCGGCAACGAGGTATGTATCCACATCGATGCAGCTTCAGGCGGCTTTATCCTTCCATTCCTCTTCCCGGAAAAGAAGTGGGACTTCCGTTTGAAATGGGTATTGAGTATAAGCACATCAGGCCACAAGTTTGGTCTCGTATATCCGGGCCTTGGCTGGGTTGTATGGAAAGACAAGAAGTATCTGCCTGATGATATGGCATTCACAGTTGACTATCTTGGCGCAGAGGTAACTCAAGTTGGTCTTAACTATTCTCGTCCTGCAGCACAGATCCTCGGACAGTACTATCAGTTCATCCGTTTGGGATTCGAAGGATACAAGAACATCCAGTACAACTCATTGATGGTAGCCCGTTACCTCAAGGAGCAGGTAAGCGCAATGGAGCCGTTTATCCCTTATGCTAACGAAGAACTCCCTAACCCGATCTTCGTATGGCGTATGAAACCCGAGTTCCAAGCCACTGCAAAATGGACTCTCTACGACCTCCAGGATAAACTTGCACAGAAAGGTTGGATGGTTCCTGCATATGCAATGCCGAAGAATATCGAAGATATGATCGTGATGCGTGTGCTTTGCAAGCAGGGATTCAGCCGCGATATGGCTGATCAGCTTCTTTCCGACATCCAGTTTGCTGTCAACGAGCTCAACCAGCTCCAGTATCCTACTACAACGCGAATCGCAATGGAAAAGAATATTCCATTGAAGACCACTATGTTCAACCACACCGGTAAGTAAAGTTTAATAGTTTAATCGTTTAATTGTTTAACTGTTTATTCTTGCCTATGAACTAAACGCTTAAACAATTAAGCGATTAAACATATCATTAATACTATGGAAAAAACAATAACCAAATCACAGATAAAGGAGGCCGCTCAGGAGGCATATGAGGCTTCGAAGGATATAAAAGGTGGATTAAATGCCCATTATATCCCATATCTTGCCAATATCGATCCAAACCTCTTTGGAGTTAGCGTGACGCTGACCGACGGCACCTGCTACAATTTCGGCGATACGGAATATAAGTTCGGCATCGAGTCTGTTTCAAAGGTACCGACTGCCATTCTCGCAATGATCCAACACACTCCTGCCGGAGTATTGAAGCAGATAGGAGCTGACGCCACCGGACTTCCGTTCAACTCAATCTTTGCAATACTTCTGGAAAATGACCACCCCTCTACCCCACTCGTAAATGCAGGTGCAATCACAGCATGCTCAATGGTAGCACCTCAGGGAGATTCAGAAGACAAGTGGAAGGCAATCACCAAAAACATCACAGAACTTTGTGGCTCGGCTCCTGAGCTTATCGACGAGCTTTACGAAAGCGAGACCGCGACCAATTTCAACAACCGTTCGATAGCGTGGCTGCTGAAGAATTACGACAGAATCTATGACGACGTAGACATGAGCCTTGACCTCTACACCCGCCAGTGCTCACTGGGCATTACGTCTTCGCAGTTGGCAGTAATGGGCTCGACAATCGCGAATGGAGGATTGAATCCGGTGACCAAGAAGCAGGTGTTTGACCCTGAAATCTCACCGAAGATCACCACAATGATAGCGAGTGTAGGCTTCTATCAGCATACGGGTGACTGGCTCTACACATCAGGCATTCCAGCAAAGACAGGCGTTGGAGGCGGAGTGATGGGCGTAATGCCGGGACTCTTCGGAATAGCTGCTTTTGCACCACCACTTGACGATGCCGGCAACTCAGTAAAGGCTCAGGCTGCAATCAAATATTTCATGCAGAAATTAGGGCTCGGCATATTTACCGGCGATAAGGTCACCATTGTAGACTAATTGTTTAATCGTTTAATTGTTTAATCGTTTAATTGTTTAGTTTAAAGGATTTTAAACTTGGATACAAAATTACTCTTAAACATTAAACCTCTTAACTAAACGATTAAACATCCAAACACTTACACCACTTAACTAAACGATTAAACATCTAAACACTTAAACCAAATTACTAATTATTAAAACCTCATTACTATGGCTACTTCAACCGGACAAAAAACAGCGACCGTGAAACAGGCCGCCAAGATGGGGGTTTTCACCCTTATCATAATGAACATCGTCGCGGTGGTATCGCTTCGTGGTCTTCCTGCGGAGGCTGAATATGGCGTAAGCTCCGCTTTCTATTATATATTTGCTGCAATCGTCTTCCTTATTCCTGTGTCACTCGTGGCCGCCGAACTGGCCGCGATGTTCCCCTACCAACAGGGAGGTATGTTCCGCTGGGTTGGCGAGGCATACGGTGACAAAGTCGGATTCCTCGGCATTTGGCTGCAATGGATCGAGAGTACAATATGGTTCCCAACCGTGTTGACTTTCGGAGCAGTATCTCTTGCATTCATCGGTATGGACCATGTATATGATGCTCACCTTGCTGCCAATAAATGGTATACTATTGCAGTTGTGTTGGCAATTTACTGGATAGCAACCTTCATCTCGCTGAAAGGCATGGGATGGGTAGGTAAGGTATCGAAGATCGGTGGTATCGTAGGTACTATTATTCCTGTTGTCATCCTTGTAGTTTGTGCTATTGTGTACCTTGCCACAGGTGGTAAATCACAGATGGATTGGCACGGAAGCTTTATCCCTGACTTCTCTAACTTCAACAATATCATTCTTGCAGTCTCTATATTCCTTTTCTATGCAGGTATGGAGATGAGTGGTATCCACGTCAGGGAGATCAAGAACCCTACAGTCAACTATCCTAAGGCTGTGATCATCGGTGCGCTTGCCACTGTCGCAATCTTTATTCTCGGCACATATTCACTCGGCGTGATCATCCCGGCTAAGGATATCAACCTCGTGCAGAGTCTTCTTGTAGGTTTCGACAACTATTTCTCAGCTCTCCACATCAAATGGTTTGCTCCTATCATTGCCATCGCCCTTGCATTCGGCGTGCTTGCAGGTGTGTTAACTTGGGTAGCAGGTCCTTCGAAAGGTGTATTCGCAGTAGGTCAGGCTGGTTATCTTCCTAAGTTCTTCCAGAAGACCAACAAGAACGGTGTGCAGAAGAATATCCTCTACGTACAGGGTATCGCAGTAACAATCCTTTCATTCATCATGGTACTCATGCCCTCTGTGCAGAGCTTCTATCAGATTCTTTCACAGCTCACTTGCGTGCTTTATCTTATAGCATACTTGCTGATGTTTGCATCTTCAATCAAACTCCGCTATTCGATGAAGAATGCTCCGCGTCCTTATCGCCTCGGCAAGAATGGTAACGGTGTGATGTGGCTTATAGCCGGTGTTGGGTTCCTCGGATCAGCCATTGCATTTATCTTCAGTTTCTTCCCACCGGCACAGATTCAGATGGGATCAAATGCAGTATGGTTCTCAGTATTGATTGGCGGAACTATCATATTTGTAGTGCTTCCGTTCATCATCCTGCACTTCAAGAAACCATCATGGGATGCCATGGGAACATCATTCGTTCCGTTCCACTGGGATAATTCAGCTCAGGCAGCACAAGAGAGGCTCCAGGCAGCTGAAGAGTTTGCTTCAGAAAATGCATCCAACCCAGACGCCGCAAAGTTTGTGGACTATGCTAAAACCAATGACAAATGATGAATTATTATTGATAAATTGATGTGGTTAGCCCCGGGCTTCGGCCCGGGGTATTCCCGCACAATTCAGTTTATCATCATATTCGTCACGCCTTAAATCAATTAATCATTCATCATTAATAATTCATCATTATGATACGGACCGGAAAAACACCTATGACACTGATGACTTATTGCGCCATCATGTCGATTTCGCTGATCGTGAATCTTCCAGGCCTGGCCGTAACACCCATGCTCGGGACACTCAGCACAATATTCCCACACACTACCCAAATTGAAAAGCAGCTTCTTACGGCACTGCCAAACCTCCTGATCATACCCTTCGTGCTGATGTCGGGCAAGCTATCGCTCACCCGGCATAAACTGGCAATCATCATCGGGGGCCTGGTGCTCTTCACAGCATGTGCAGTAGCCTATATGTTTGCGCCCTCCATGGCAGCGCTTATAGTCATCAGCTGCCTTCTCGGTTGCGCCGCAGGCCTGCTGATTCCCTTCTCCACCGGTCTGATTGCCGACACATTCACAGGCACCTACCGTATGAATCAGATGGGTATTCAGAGCGGTATCTCCAACTCAGCCCTTGTTGTCGCCACTTTCGTGGTAGGATGGCTCAGCCACGGCAACTGGCACCTTCCTTTTGCAGTATATCTCGTCTGTCTGATTCCGCTTGCCCTCTCGTTTGGACTTCGGAAAGTCACCAGTACTACAGGAGACACCACGACTTCTTCAACCCAAGCTGCTGCATCAACTCCTGTAAAGACTGCCTCGACAGAAAAGACTGTCGGCGGATTCTACATGGGTAGGATCTGGGCTCTGATCGGAGTATATTTCTTCATCACTTTCGCATCGATCTCCATTTCATACTATTGCCCGTTCCTTATTGAGAAGAAAGATTGGAGTGCATCTCTTTCAGGCACTATCACTGCCATCTATTTCCTCTTTATCCTCCTTCCGGGATATTTTCTCCCATATTTCATGAAGGTGCTAAAGGGAAACACTTTCTTCTGGGCAGCAGTAATGATGTTGGTCGGACAGGCTTTATTCGTATTCTGTGCTGATTCAGTGACAATGTGCATCGGCGCGGCTCTCGTTGGTCTTGGCTACGGTATTTCTCAGCCTGTCATCTACGACAAGGCAGCCCAGTGTGTCAACGATGAGAAGAAAGCAACTATGGCTCTGTCGTTTGTATTGACGGCTAATTATCTGGCAATCGTAGTATCACCGTTCTTGATTGGATTGCTCCGCGACATATTCCATGTAGCGGCAGGTGGCACATTCGCATTCCTCATCAGCTTTATTCTCTTGATCGCATATGCCATCATCACTTTCGTAATGAAGAAGAAATTCGCATTCTCAGTTGATGATTGATGCGTTTAAAGAGTTGAATTAAATAATAAATTTACATTATGAAAACACAACATATTCTTGCAGCAAGCTTGCTGCTCACTGTAGTAAGTGCTTTTAGCGCTTCTGCACAGCGTGACAACCGACATATGGAGTCTGGAGTCACAACCCTCATCCACAATGAAAATGCCAATCCCGACGAAGTCGAGAAAAACATGAAGAGCAATGCCCCGAAGGCTCCCAACGATAATGGTCTTCCTCGTTTTGCTATTGTTGGCAAGAACAATGATTTCTATCTCGGTATAGGTGGTCAGTTCTTGGGCGAAGGAGTCTTCACATGGGGTGACAATAATCCATCAGCAACCCTCTTTACCCCTTCTTCCCTTACTCCTTCTACTCCGGGCAACAGAAGTAATACCCAATTCGGATGGCAGACTTCATCACTGTATATGAACTTTGTGGCAATGCCAGGCTCTGACAACCAGATCGGCATCTTCTTCAAAGGTACCTTCATGGGAGAACATGATGGATTTAAATTGAAGCACTTCTATGCCAAGTATCGTGGGTTGACTGTCGGTCACACTACCAGTTTGTTTACTGATGGTGCAGCTGAACCGATGACTATCGACTATGAAGGCCCGAACGGATATCCCTTCTTAGGCCTCTTCACTGCTTACTGGGAACAGAACTTCACTAAGAATTTCTCCGGAGCAATTGGTATCGATGCCCCGACAGCATCTATGACCTACAGCGCCACAACAGAGAAGACAAACCAGCGGATCCCTGCCATCCCTCTCTATTTGCAGTATGCATGGGATGGAGGCAAGTCACACGTGCGTCTGTCAGGACTTGTCCGCCCGATGCAATATCGTAATCTTGCCGAATCAGCCAATAAGGCTGCTGTAGGTGGAGGTGTACAGCTTTCCGGCATGACGAAAGTTGTAGGCAACCTTGGTGCTAACTTCAATGCAGCCTACGGTAGTGGTATCGGTACTTACCTTCAAGACGACAATGGGCTCGGACTTGATGTAGTTGCAACCTCAAAACCAGGCAAGATGGAGACTGTCAAGACATTAGGTGTGACCGGAGGTCTTAACTATACATTCTCTCCGAAAGTGTCTACCAACTTGACATACAGTCACCTCGTAAACTGGCTTCCTGAAGATGCTGTGGTTTCAGACAATCAGTATCGCTATGGAGACTATGTGGCAGCCAACGTAATCTACAACATAAATAAGTTTGTATCCGCAGGCATCGAATACGACTACGGCCACCGCAAGGACTTCAACGGAGTTGGGCTGCACGCCAACCGTCTGCAATGCCAGCTCGCCGTCACCTTCTAATCTTTACAGAAAAATAATCATTACAGAAATAATCGTTATAGGAAAACCCCGGGCTTCGCAGCTCGGGGTTTGCTGTAGTATACCATTCGGCTTAGGTTACTTTTTAATAGCCTTCATTACGGGCACACGCTTGGCTGAATTGTCGGAAAGATTGTAAAGAATACCTACGTATTCTCCTGTAATTGTATGTCCTTTACCATCTTCCAGATTGAATTCCAATTTGCGTTCACCTCCTTCAATAGTGGACACAGTCACAGTGCCACCCATTATTGGAGTGATTATAGATTGGACTCCATCTTCGTCGGCTGAGTCAAGATCTCCATACCATGAATACAGAATCTGACCGCCGTAATCAATAGTACCTTCAATTCCAGTGAAAGGTTCGAGTGCATTGTTGATGGTATATACACCGTCGGGAAGCACTTCCGAGTTGGATGAAAGTTCCACCATAATGAAATCGCCATGCTCCATATCCGGGTCGGTGACCATCACCTCAAACTGATACAGACCTTCCTTTATATAGTCGCCGAGGCTATAGCTCATAGCCACAGTGCCGGGGATGAAATCAAGTTTTACGTCTTCAGTAAGAGTGCTTGAATAGTCAGGAATCTTGTCGGGATCTGAGAAATCAAAAATGTTTACCTTTCCATTGTAGGTGGCATTCACTTTCTTTCCGTTGTCAGTCACAAAATCGAATACGAAACTTGTGCCATTGTTTGATACCGTCATCGTTCCATCTACAATATATCCACGGAAAGATCGTCCGTTTTTCTCACGCTTGTTGAGATATGATCCAGCAGGATATAGTGTGCCCCAAAAGTCGAGAGTGTATCCTTTGGAATATGTGTAGGGGATATTGGTAGAGTTGGCTATGTACTCACGAGGCTCCGGATAGTAAATTCCATCTGCAATAGTTGTAGAGCCGTCAACACCATTGACAAGTTTCGGCATGAATGTGGGGAGAGTAAGCCAATAACCTTCTATTTGATTGCCATCTTCATCAAAATCACCTGAATATAATTGGAGATTTAGGTCTGTAGTGAAAGGATAAAACCAGTTGTCGTATAGGCGAGCCTGCGCTCCGGTGAAAGTAATGTTTTGATCTTCACTAAACTGTTCGGTCTCCATCATGCCGGGAGAGAAAGTAATCGGACCTTCGTAAGCCAAAGCCACGGTACCACCCTGAAGAAGGGTCAGTTCGGCTTTTATCTCATAATTATCGCCATCCTTACGGACATCAACAGTGCCATCAATGATAGGATACATGTTTGTGCCATCTTCGCCTTCATCAAGGCGGAGAGTGAGTCCAGACTTCTGGATGTCGAATACTCCAGCAACGTTTCCGGTGCCTGCACGATAATATCCTGTTGGCAGCTGAGCATTTGTGTAATCTTCGCTCAAAGCCCCGACCAGCTCAAGGGAAAGTTCAGCATCCCCAACCTGAGGAGGAAGTCCCCACTGATCAGGTTCAGAACTTGCAAGTGTGAAAGCGTAGATGCCAAGATCCCCTTTAGATGTGTATGCTCCATCAATGAAATATTCAAGCGGAGCATAATCAGGAGCATTCTCAAAGCGGATATTAGCAAGCGATGATGTCTCAAACACGGTTTTTTCTCCGTCGGTAGTGGTGACCACAACCTTATAGTTCTGTGCGATTGCCGGGATAAGCAAAGATCCAGCAGCAAATGCCGCCATAATTTTCTTTTTCATAGTCAACGGATAAATTTAAATGAGTGTTTAGGCATAGACACTACAAACACGCCTTTACCCAGATTAGCAATATTGACAGAAACACATCCGGCTTCATCAGCTACTGCTGCTTCCACTAATTTACCGGCGGTATCGTAGATCTTAAGTTGAGAGGCAGCATCCACTCCTGTCACGGTCAGAATATCATTGGCAGTGGAGATCTTGACGTGGTTCTCTCCAGCTACACCCTCGACTCCGGATGCAACTGATTTGAATGTCATATTTATGACATTTTCCATAGCGTAGCGCACGCCTTCGGCGCTACGATCGTCGGTAATAATCATCACATCGCCCTCAAAAGTGGCCACCGGAAGATACTCAAAGGCATATTCGACTGTAGCGCCGTCGACTGTATTGACAAGCAGCGAGTAAGAAGATGATGCCTTGACCAATGCAGATGGCATCAATACAAAGGCGAGCAAAGCTGCTAATATATGTTTTTTCATATTTAATGTCTTTTAAAATTAGTTATTGATTTTGCAATCATTCAGCTGAGCGAGCCGGTAAAGTTCCAGAGAAGGAAGCAGTCATGGAAAGTCCGATTTCAAGGACTCCTTCGACTTTGATTATTGTATTTTCACCATCTTCCTCGACAGTGACAGTTCCTTCCTTGAAACTTGTAGAGTCGTTGTATGGAGCATAGAGATTTACGTAGCTTCCGGCACAACCATTATCGGTAGACTCAGTGAAAGTATAGGTGCCAGGCTTGGGAGCGTCACCCTCAGAGAAAAGGTCGATACGCATCTCAACTTTCCAATCAGAGTCATTAAACCTATAGTAGAATCCATTGGGAGCCGGCTCGTTGACACCAACATAGGCAACCCCTGTGAGATCGTAGTTTGCAACGGGGCCGAATTTATTAATCTTTCCAGTGAAAGAACCCTTTACAGCAGTATCATCACCCGCAACAAGATCAACAGTGAAGGTGTAAATCTCTCCGTCAAGCTTTATATCAATGGAGCCGCTCTTGATATCCTTCTTTTCTCCTCCAATAATAATAGAGGAATATCCGGGATCGAGAGTAAAGGGGGCATATGATCCGTCTACAACATAAGTGCCTGCAACAAGCCACATAGTTGATGGCTGATATATGTCAGCTGTCAATTGGTCGCCGTTCTCACAAGTAAACTCAAGGCTGATATTTGAAAGATTCCAAGGGTTGACACTCACAGAAGAGATATTGAAGTCAACATCTTGGCTTGCGACAGGACGAGCAGGAAGTTTGCCAGTGTAGGAGGCGGTCATAGGAAGACCATTGGCAAGCACACCATTGACATTTATGATTGTGTTTTCACCATCTTCGGCAACCGTCACTGTCCCTTCCTTAAAACTGGAGGCATCGTTGTATGGAGAATATAGATTGACGTAGCTTCCGGCACAACCATTGTCGGTAGACTCAGAGAAAGTGTAGGTGCCAGGCTTTGGCGCATTCCCTTCGGAGAAAAGATCAATACGCATCTCAAGTTTCCAATCTGCATCATTAAACCTATAATAGAAACCATTTGAAGCAGGATCGTTTACCTCCACGTAAGCCACACCATCAAGAGCGAAATTCGCTACAGGGCCGAATTTTGAGATCTTGCCTGTGTAAGACCCTTTTACTTTCACATCATCGCCCACTACAAGGTCAACGGAGAATGTATAGACCTCACCATTGAGCTGAACGTCGAGCGAACCGCTCTTGATGTCTTTCTTTTCTCCTCCGATAGTGGCTGAAGACCATGAGGGGTTGATTGTGTAATCAGCACTTGATCCATCCACTACATATTTTCCGGCGGTGAGCCACATGGTGGAAGGCTGATAAAGATCAAGGTCGACATTGTCGCCGTTTTCACTTTCAAGAGTAACCTCAATATTTGTGAGGCCATAAGGATTAACTATCACAGATGCAATGTTGAGATTGATTGCGTCGTCTTGCGACTGCGCAGGCTCAAACGTGATTTCCTTCACATAGTCAGCATTGAATCTGTGAGCCACACCATCCTTATCGGTAATAATGATGGTCTGGGCAGATGCCCCCAGCACAGAAACTGCACATAAAAGCACGGTAGAAGTAATGTGTTTCATGCTAATTGAATTATATTAATTAAACCAAATATACCTGTATTCAACTCAAAAAGTTAAATATCATTTAATATTTTCAAAATTAATTAAAATTCCCGAAATGAAGACAATTTGATTTGTTAAAAAGTCTTAATAACACATTATCCAACCTGAATTGCACCTTATGCCCAACTTTTGATATAGAGGAGTCAGTCGGAGGAGTTTCTCCACGCCCGGATTCGTTGGCGGAAGTTTTTACGTAGGCATTCACTGTAGAGCCAAGGCTCTGCTCCGTGATAGTCACCGGTATTCAGGATGTCAAGAATATTAGGAAGGGAGCTTCCGTCATATCCTTCCACCACAAGGACCTTTGCACGAGGATTGAGGGTGACAGTAATTGTGTCGTCAAGAATTGCCGGGGTTTCATCCGTTTTCCAATTGACCGGGTTTATGCACATCGCATTAGGAGCAGCCACCACAGGTTTGGTGTATTTTACGTCTGATACAGAATTATAGCAGATTACTGTTCCGGTATCAATAGAGTCGGAGGCGGCCTTGATATATGGGCAGGAAGCGACATCATCAGGAGTAACTTTATATCCCATTACGTATGCAGCCACCAATCTGCTGCGTGTGTCTTCACCCAAAGTCTTGAGCAGTTCCACTACCGACTTACCACCTTGGCTAAAGCCTGCAAGAATAAATGGCCGACCTTCATTGTGCTCTCTCATATAGAGATCGAAGGCTGCTTTTACATCTTGGAAAGCAACCTCATGGTAGCGACGTGAGATGGTGTCTTCGTTAAGAGTAGCCCAAGAGTCGAGGGTGATGTGGCGATAAAATGGAGAGTAAAAGTCATTACCGTCTGCCATGTAGTCTGCCACTCCTTCGATTTCGATACTCATATCGGCACGATGGTCGGCACGGGAAGGATCCGCATAGTGACAGACAGCACCATCAAGAGTGGTCCAGTCAAACTCCCATGTAGATGGGATATAAAATACGTCGGCCCCCGAGCCATCTGAATCATTCTTTATGACATGCCACATCATCGGATCACTGTAATCTGGAGGAAGGGGCACATAGACCAATTCACTTACCGACATTGGATCGTGATCGCTATGACAGGCACTCACCAGAAGAGAGAGGATAGAACAGATGATTATTGAAGCGATTATTTTTATTCGATTTTTCATTAGGATTATTCAATAGTATTCCTCAACAAAATTACAAAAATTCCTCCACATCAGCAAACAGAGCGAAAAGAAAATAAAAATGCTGATAATTTTATTAAAAATTGCATCAAATAGTTAAACAATTAAAAAAAATTTACTAACTTTGCAACCTAATGTTTCGAAGTTTCAGGCAAATTGTAACAACACAACTACAAATTAACTATTAAAATATTATATGATATGATTTTACGCAAATTATCTTTAGCGTTAGTGTCATCTGTAGCAGCACTGGCTTCTTCAACAGGCTATGCTGCAGACACTATTGTAGACTGGTCGATGTATAATAATCCTTTTTCCTCGGTACAGTCTGCCAGTCTGTATACATTTGGAGATGTCAGCTGGGATGATGAAGTGATCCTGGATGGTCTGAAAAATTATGCTGCCATACGTATAAGCAGTGAAATAGCCACAGACTTTGCAGGATGTGAGATAAAAAGCATCAAACCTGTGTCAGGGATATTTGAAGACGATCCATCAACCCAGACAATAAAAGTATCATTAGCATATTCTCTTGACGGGGACCCAATATTTACGAAAGAGTATCATCCGGTAGGGTCAGTGCTTGATATGAATACCTACGAAGTAGACTGGAAAAAAGATATCATAGAAATCGACACGGAAACACCGATTCTATTTGAGGAAGGGAAGGAAATGTATGTCATTTTGGAATATGTAGAGACTTCCGACCTGAATTACGAATATGTGATTGACTGGGATCCAGATACAGAATACGTTCCAGAAGGATCATATTACTCAGCATTTGAGGGAACGGCCTATTTAAATGGTGAGAAGAAAACATTCACAAAGCAATGGGTAGACGTATCGCAGAATATTATGTGCGGCCCATTATGCGTGGCCTTGGCTATTTCAGGAATAGAAGGTGGCGAAGAGAATGTGGTCGAGATATCGTCACTTGACGTTCCTGACCGTGTTATCCCAGGCGAATCTTTCAGCATTACAGCCAAACTCCATAATTTGGGAAACAATAACGTGGATTCGGTGAAAGCTGTATGCGAAATGAACGGGGAAATCATTGAGCAGACTTATGAGCTTGATAAGTTAGTGTATGACTACAGCACAGACATCACTTTCGATAACCTTAGCTGGAATGACGATTGTATCTTACATGTAAACGTAACCCTGACTCAAGTAAATGGAGAGACAAACGGGGCATCCCTCAATAAGGCTTCAAAAGAAGGGTCAATAAAATGTATTGCCGATGGATATATACCAAACGTTGTCGTTGAGGAAGGTACCGGCACATGGTGCGGATGGTGCACAAGAGGAATTGTCGCCATGGGCACAATGCAGGATTTATACAACGATGGATCATTCATTGGAATGGCTGTACATTATGGCGACGAGATGGAGGCAATAGATGCTGAGCCTGTATTCAATCTTATAGAGGAATGGGTCGGAGGATATCCCTCTATGATAGTAAACAGAAAAGGTGGTTACGATGTGTCTGTGGCTGGCATGAACAACCAGTATGAAAAAATACGATCATCATTGTCGTATGGAAAGATTGATATAGATGGCTTTATCCACGGTGACAATATTGTGGTGACTTCCAAGTCTACCTTATCTATCAATGACTCAAAGAGCAACTTGAGAGTGGGTTATGCAGTGCTTGAAAATAATGTAGGTCCATATTTACAGAAAAACTTCTATTCAGGTGGTTCACATGGTGAAATGGGAGGATTTGAAGACCTGCCCTCTTTAGTACAGATGACCTACAATGACGTAGTGAGGTCCTATTACGGCTGCGAAGGCATTCCGGGCTCACTCCCAGCAGAAATAAAGAAAGGAGAAGTGTATACACATGAATGCAGCCTGCCGCTTACCAATGTCGAAAACAAAGCAGAAGCCTCAGTAGTAGCATTGTTGATCGATGCAACAACCGGTGAAATAGTGAATGCAGCAAAATTGAATAATCCCACATCAGCTGTTGCTTCCGTGGATGCTGAAGGAAGAAATATCATTGAAATAAAAGGTAGAAACATCACTCTTCGAGAAGCCGAGATGGATGCAATGCTTTTCTCCCTCGACGGCAAAAAGATCACAACCCTTATGCCAAATGTTGCTTCTTCGGTGGAGCCCGGCATTTATGTCGCAAAGGTAGGGGGCAAATCGTTTAAGATAATTGTAAAATAAGTATTTAGACACAAAACCAGATCATCATTTTAATTTAAGTCCTGTTGCTATAATACGGCGACAGGACTTTCTTCTTAATCCCATTATATTCCAAATATGAGATCATCAATGATATGCAAGACACGAAAATGTCTAATGAATAGCCCAATCATTTAAGACCCCATCTCATAAAAATTAAACGATATATATTAACCATGCATCTGCAATGGTCTTGATAAGATAACTGCGGTTAATCCTGGCATCTTGGCATTGTCGTTCAGTCGCTTAGCTCGTCAAGCTCCTTCGCTCCGCAGACAAGCTGACTCAAGATTATCTCGCATTTATCATATCATTAATTTTTGCGAGCTACTTATGCAATTATTGCATATTTCAATAGAAAGATGTAACTTTGCGGAAATTAATTTTAGAGTGGACTCAATCTTGAAGAATACCAATTGAAAATGAAGAAATTTGTGATGGCTTTGTGTGCTACGGCTGCCCTTTATGGCTGCAACAGTAAAGTGAGTGATATTGATTCGCGTGTGGATGCGCTCTACGACAAGATGAGCCAGGAGGAACGCATCATGCAGCTGCGCAGCTGCATGATGGATGAGTTTTTCGATGAGGCCGGAAATCTTGACACTGCCAAGTGTGATTCTTTGATTCCTAATGGAATGGGACATTTCTGCCAATTTGCGAGTCAAATACCACTGGAACCAAATGTGCTGCGCGACAAAGTGGCTGCAATGCAAGACTGGCTTATACATAATACCCCCAACGGTATTCCGGCACTCTTCCATGAAGAAGTGCTCTCCGGCGTCAACACACTTGGGTCTACTATTTATCCCCAGCAAATAGGTCAGGCTTGTTCATTCAATCCGGAACTTGCCGAACTGAAGACTCGCCAGACCGGCAACGCTTTGCGGCAAATAGGGGGCGTACTGTCACTTTCCCCGATGGTGGATGTTTGCCGTGACCCATCGTTCAATCGTCTTGAGGAATCCTATGGAGAGGACGACTATCTGTCGGCAGCAATGGGCGTTGCATTCGTCAATGGTCTACAACAAGGAGACCTCAAGAAAGGGGTCGGAGCGTGCTCCAAGCATTACCTCGGCTATGGAGGTGGCGGAGATGCTGATGAGAAGGAGATGATGGAGGAGATTCTATTGCCGCATGAGGCTATGATCCGTACAGCAGGGAGCAAGGCGGTAATGCCGGGTTATCATGCAGTGAAAGGTACGAATTGCGCTGCCAACGATTGGATTTTGCGCGATATTCTACGCGATTATGTAGGTTTCGACGGAATGGTGGTCAGCGATTATACGGCAATCGACCAACTTCCCGGCAAGGATAACACCGAGAGAGCCGCAATGGCTATCAACGGGGGTACTGATGTAGATTTCTGTAATGGCACGTGCTACGCTAATCTTCAGGAAGCTATCGACAAGGGTCTCGTATCGCAGGAAACTTTTGAGAAGGCTGTCAAGAATGTGCTGAAATACAAGATGGAAGCTGGTCTTTTTGACAAAGATGCTTATTTTTATAGCAAAGAAGATATAAATCTTGACACTCCCGAGGAACGCCAGACCGCATATGACATTGCTTCGCAATCAGTAGTGCTTCTTGAAAACAATGGTGTGCTTCCGCTGAAGGATAATGAGAAAGTGTTTGTCACCGGACCGAACGCCAACTCCATGTGGGCTATGTGTGGCGACTATTCATTCCCAAGCATGAACTATTTCTGGAAAATGAGAATGGATGAAGTGGACAATCCTCATATCGTAAAACTATTGGAGGGTATGAAATCGCGCAAGCCGGAGAAGGTAGAGATTTCCTATTCCCGTGGTTGCGACTGGACAGATACGATCGAGACAAAATTCAATAAGGGAGGAGATGAACGAGCATGGGATTATCAGGTTCTCCATAGAAAAGTGGAATCTGGCGAAAAGGCAGACATGGCGGAGGCTTTCAGTATGGCTAAGGAAGCTGATGTGATTATAGCTGCTATGGGAGAAAACGTGATGCTATGCGGCGAAAATCGAGATCGTCAGGGACTCAGCCTTCCAGGACGTCAGGAAGAATATGTGAAGGCTTTGATCGCTACCGGAAAACCTGTGGTGCTGGTATTGTTTGGCGGACGGGCTCAGGTGATATCCGGGATTGCTGATAAATGTGCGGCAGTCATCCAGGCTTGGTATCCGGGTGAAGAGGGTGGCAATGCCTTGGCTGATATACTCTATGGAAAGGTGTCCCCGTCAGGCAAACTATCGGTAAGCTATCCCAATACAGAAGTATATGGTCCTCTTTGCTATCTATATTCTGCAGAAAAGGATCCGCGTGTGGCATGGGAATTTGGATATGGAAAGAGTTACACTACTTTTGAGTATTCCAATCTTGTTGTCGACAAAGATGCGTCCACTGCCTCAGATGGCATAACTGTTTCTTTCGATGTCAAGAATACAGGCAACATGAAAGCCGACGAGATTGCACAGATATATTTGTCGCCAAGCGAGGCAAATCAAAATATCCGGCCGATAAAGCTTCAGGGATTTGCAAGAGTATCGTTGGCGCCGGGAGAGACAAAGAATGTCAAGGTGACACTTTATCCTGACCAATTCGGCTACTACACCAACGAAGGCCAACGCCAATGGAATATTGAGCCGGGCAAATATGTGGTTAAGATTGGGGCTTCATCGCAGGATATTCGCCTGCAGGATGAGATTTCGCTCAAAGGAGACAAGGTTTCTAAGCCAATCCGCGACCAATACTTCTCCACAGCCCAAATCTCCAAATAATTACGATAATGACACGACTATACGAAATATCCTTTAGTGCTACTGACACTACGCGCAAATGCGTTGAGACGGTTGCTTCCGTAATTGGAATGCCAATTGAAGATATCATCAACCTTACTGATAACGGAGATGTCCCTTCATTGGATATAACTGCAGAGGATGTGGCAATTGTGGCGACTCCTGTATATGGTGGTCGCATTCCGGCTATGGCAGCCGAGAAATTGCATCGAATACAAGGGGATGGGGCTAAAGCAATTGCGATGGTTGTATATGGGAATCGAGATTATGACGATGCATTACTGGAATTGACAGATATTCTCACTGCGAACGGTTTTAAGATAGTATCAGCGTCGGCTTTCATAGCCCAACATTCGATATTCCCAAAGGTTGGAGCCTCACGTCCTGATGCTTCCGATATCGATAAACTTAAAGGATTTGGAAGAAAGTCGAGGGAAATATTGGATTCCAACGCAGTTCCTGAGCTTACGATCAAGGGAAATCGCCCATATAAGGTATATGGGGGTGTACCAGTGCATCCTGTTGGGGATCCGGGAACTTGCAAGAAGTGTGGCGTTTGCATAGAGGAATGTCCAGCAGATGCCATAGACGCTTCAGCTCCATGGACCACCGACGCCAGCAAATGCATATCTTGTGGCCGTTGCATCACTGTATGCCCACACGATTCACGACACTACAAAGGATTGAAATATGCTATAATCGGCACCCTCTTCAAAGCCATGTTCTCCAAACGCAAAGAACCTGACATTATGATATAAAAATAATTAGTGATAAATTTGTAAATTAATCAAAGAAAAAGTTTTCAATTTTTCGGGATCTAACTTTCTCATAATTCTTCCAAATAAGAAGTTATTTGAGATAATAAAGTTGGAAGATCGTTCTTGTATACATTATATATTTCCGAGGCTGAGACTTGATAGTAGCCATGCACTAATATGTGCCTCATTGCAATAATCTGTCGCCAAGGAGTCTCCGTGTGCTTCTCTTTGAACTCCAGAGTAAGCTTATAAGCAGCTTCACCGACTATTTCTATGTTCTTTACAACTGCAAAGAAAAGCATAGAATTAGATGCAAGGTCAGGTTCTGACTTCCCTTCCATGTATTGGTTAACATTATTGATAGAATCCATCATGTGGCGAAGTCTGGAAGGATCTCTAAGTGCCTCTCTCATATATCAATATTTTATCATCATTGACAGTT
>CAYNEZ010000028.1:0-24146 GCA_964396365.1 uncultured Sangeribacter sp.
CGCGCGACATTGTCCATGATGTGTTTGAGTCGCTTCTCTATTCAAAAAACAGCTTTCCAGTTTCTCCTTCTTATTTGTTCTCTTCGGTTCGCAACCGTTCGTTGAATATGATAAGGGATAAAAGTATTCATGATCGAATACTAAATCTCTATTTCAGTGAAATAGATGAATACGATGTAGAGGATTGGCCTGATGATGAAACCATCAAAAGAATATACCAAGTCATAAATGAGTATCTGACACCACAGGAGTGCCGAATTATGAAACTGCGCTTCATGGACGGTCTTGTCTTTTCAAAGGTTGCGGAAAAATTAGGAGTGAGTGAAAATGCTGTCTATAAACAAGTCCGTCAAGCATTAGTAAAAATCCGTAAAAATCTCAGTCAGAATGGATAAGTATGACATAGTGCTGGATCTGATAGAGCATCCTACCAAATATACACCGGAAAAAATTGAAGAAGTACTCTCTGATCCTGAAGCCAAAGAAATCTACAATCTTCTTTGCAAAACCGGTTCTTCCTTCGCGTCAAACGATGCCGAGGTGAATGTAGATGCTGAGTGGCAGGCGTTTTGTACAGCCAACAATAAACCTAAATTCCGTTTTCCCTGGAGTGGAAGTCGTGCCGCATCTATCGCGGCTATCACGTTTACATCACTCGCAGCGGTAGCCTTTGGCATAACGGTTGCAGTAAAGACTTTTGAACCCACACCTCAACCAATCGAAGTTGCGAAAGAGTCAAATACTGCAAGGGAAATATCGTCACCTAAACTCATAAGCACGGATTCTGCTGAAGTTGCAGAAGAGGTAACCGTACAAAATACCCCTACCCTTTTTGTGGATGCTTCCCTTGAAGAAATTCTCAGTCGAGTTGCAGAAGTTCACGGCGTTATTATTGAATACAAAAAGTCTGAAACGGCATTGCTACATCTCTACTATAAATTTGATCCAACTATTCCTCTGAAGGAAACTGTCGAGCAGTTGAACTCGTTTGAGCAGATAAATATTCGTATCAACGGAAAAAAAATCATAGTTGACTGAACATGAAACGTCTTATCATCATTATAATGGCGATGGTCGGCTTCATTTCGGCCAATGCCAAAAAGTATATATATTCTTTCCACAACACACCCATATCCAAAGCCCTTGTTGCCTTAGGTCAAGACAATCCGGACATCAATATAGCCTTCTTATACAAGGAACTTGACAGCTATAAAACATCTGCCAAAATTAACACTGATGATATAAGCAGTGCCTTACGACAAATTATCGGGCTGCATCCCATTACTTTCTTTGAAAAAAAAGGCAACTATTATGTGGAGGCTTTACAGCATGGAAGATATACATATTCAGGTCAAGTCATAGGAACTGACAATACACCTGTGGAAGCCGCAACCATTATGTTGATTAATCCCACTGATTCATCTGTTATAACTTATGGGTTTTCAGATGATTCCGGTCATTTTCATATACCATGCGACCTTGCACCTGTAATGGCTAAGTTCAGTTGCCTGGGTTATAAACCGACAACGCGGACACTTAACAAGTTTTCCGCAGATACTGTGATTTTGGATTCTCAAGCTGTAGAGCTGAAAACTGTAACAGTATCGGCAAATCCGGTGATACGCACGATCGACAGGCAGATTATAACTCCGAGTGACCAACAAAGAAAAGCGTCCACCAATGGCATAAACCTGATTATTGCCTTGAATTTGCCTCGAATAACTGTCAGCACACTCAACAATACTATAAATATTGACGGTCAGGATGCCGTTCAATTACGTATAAATGGAATTGAAGTCTCTACGGAAGAAGTTCTCGCATTGAATCCCCAAAATATTTCGAGAGTAGAGTATATCGACAACCCCGGCATGAGATACGGCGGTGTCAAAGCTGTTATGAACTATATAGTCAAGTATCGCACTTCTGGAGGTAATATCAATGGAGACTTCACACAAGCTGCAAATTATGGGGGCTGGGGTGGTTATAACCTTGCCGGACGCTATAATACAGCCAAGTCAATGGTTAACGCTGTAGTGAATTGGGAACGCCGCGACAATGACTGGATTCGTGAGAATGAAGAAACCTATCATTTTACTGGCAGGTCTCTTACCAATAAGGAGGTCGGAGAAAAGACTCCATTCAAATATGATCAGATCAAGGCTTCTCTCAGGTATGTGTGGCAAGACGGAGATAAGCAGATGTTGAGTGTCAATGCGAGGAATTACTACAAGGATGAACCAAACTCTTTATCTGACAGGAATAGTCTATTGTACCAAGACAACCAAACGTACAATATTTTTGATAATACCACAATGCGGTTGAATGTGCCTTCTCTTGACATATATTATCAACTCTCCTTACCTCATAAGCAACGTATATATCTTGATTTAGTAGGGTCATACCTTCACAGCCATAACAACCATTCTTACAGGATGAGCCAGGATGTAGAAACGATAGATGCATTTCAGTCACAAATAGATGGAACCAAATGGTCTCTGTTTGGAGAGGGTATATATGAAAAGGAATTAGGTTTTGGAAGATTTACAGGAGGGATAAGGCAGCGTCACGAATGGATGAAAAATATTTATTCCGGCAAAAGTAATACCGACGTAAGAATGAATTCCACTCAGACAAATATCTATGCTGAATTCCAATCTCGCTTGAAGCGGGTAGATTATTCTGTTGGCTTGGGTGCATTGCGTACTTATAGTGATCAGGACGGCCGACACCTTGAAAAGTATATATTCAATCCTCGTCTTAACTTATCATGGGGAGCAGTCAGGGGCCTGTTCATGCGATTCAGTGGAGAAATATCAGGATATGCACCATCCTTGGCCGACCTTAGCTCAGTGACACAACAGATCGATGCATATCAGGCTCGAAGTGGTAATCCAAATCTGAAAACTACGACTTACTATAGTGCTCAATTGATGGCAAACTGGGATATCTGTAAATTCATGGGCATCGGTTCTATTGCAATCTACAACTATGACCACAAGCCGGTGATGGAACAGGATATTGCCGAGGATAACTTGATAATTCGCACTATGGATAACCAACGTGGATTTCATAGGTTGAATTGGCATACATGGCTTTTTGTCAAACCCTATAAGGATTACATAACAATACGATTCACAACTTTATATCAACGCTTCATTAGCCAAGGTAATGACTATATACATACCCATTCCAATCTTGGTTTCTATGGAGAACTATTTGCAAACCGGAAGAATTGGACGTTCATAGCGGAATTTACAACAGCAAGCAATAATCTATGGGGTGAGACACTTCGTATTGGCGAGCGCAACCATCAGTTCTCTATCCGTTATAACAAGCCTAAATGGAGCGCAGCTGTGTGCGTTTATAATCCGTTTGAAAAAGAATATCGCCAGACCGTGGAAAACTTTTCAGCAATTGCGCCGTATACTCAGACCTTATACTCAAAGAATCTTACTAAAGTCATATTATTGAAATTTTCATTCAATCTTGATTTTGGTAAATCAAGAGGAAATGCTCGACAACGTATGTCAAACGAAGATACAAACACAGGTATAATGTCTGGTTCAAGATAAAACAGACATAATTCATGCAAGGAAGGAAGCTCTCGGCAGTGATGTCGGGAGCTTCTATTCAGTTACGTATAGGTATTAATAACTATGATATCTCTGAAACTGATACAAAAAGATCGACGATTGGGCCGACGGCATGAACGTATCTATCGCCTTATATTCTCCCTATCACAGGCCCCCCTCTTTGTCGTACTCATCTTTTATCGGTCTCATTTATCCAATGCATAGAAAACATAACGCTAACTTTACTCATTATTTGAGAAAATATATACCTAAGTATATAAATAGCATCATCAGAGAAGATTTTCCGAATTATATTGTAATTTTTCCCTCATTTATACATATCTTTGTAAGATGAATCAATATTTTACATTTGGTTCTCAAAATTCTGCTGTTTTTTGTGGAATGGCGTATATGATATAAAAATAGTTGAGTTTCAACATTTGTTGAGAGTTTTAATTTTGATTAGCTGTAATATACAAAATCTCTCCAGCTGAAATCAAAAGGCACATCGATCGTTGTCTCAGAGATTCGTCCCGGTCTTGTTGATACCAGAATGGCGAAAGGAGAAGGTCTATTTTGGGTTATGCCATTGGATAAAGTAGTTAAGAAGATTGTTAAGGCTATTAAACTAAATAAAAAGAAGATGATCGTAACGAGAAGATGGAGATTAATAAATTGGTTGCTTAGGCACTTTGCATAATATATGACTACGATAGAGACTCAATCTTTCGTTTTTTTAGTAGAGCAGGAACAGTACTCCTGAATTGGATCTTAGGAAAATCGAACTTGGAAAACTTCGATAATATAATTTTTTTAACGGATTAATGCAGTATTTCAGAAATTCAAGTATCTTTATTGTAGTATACAAACTTTAAAAACATAAAAATGAAAAAACTAACCAATCTTTTCACTGTCATTATATGCATTATAATGATATCTTGCAGTAGCAACAATGAGCCTAAAAATCCAGAACTTATCATTAATGCAGGGATTTTAGAAAACGGACAAACTGTTTCTCCTGGCTCACTCGTTCACCTTGAAGGAAATGGCTATAAGGAATCCGACAATGTAATTCTTAATTTCTTTTGGGAGACTGGAGAAACCATAATCCCGGAGGGATATATCAAAGGATATAAGGCAAAAGTCATCTCTAAATCAGCTGACGGAATGACTATCCAAATGCCTTTTAGAAAACCGGCTTCTCGTGTTGAGATCAATCTTATGCGTAATGGAGATATTATGACCATTGGCAATGTAAATCTAACAGATGGTCTTACACCGTCTGAATTAAACCTTTATGGGGTTTACAATGCCACTAAAATCCGAACCTCACTTGAAAAACAAATCACAAGATGGGCTGATGAAAACAATAATCAAGCTGATATGAAATCATGGTCATTGGCTGATCATCCTGATTTCCATTCTGCAATTGGGGCTAACCGTTTATACGGTATTTGTGGATTGTCAAAGGAAAACGGAAATCAATACCCATTTTTCTTTGACCTTTGTACTCAGGAATGGAATAAGTTGAGCGACATCAACACGATTGCGTTATTTGGGAATGGTTCAATTATAGGAGCGATCCAGAGCTATGACGGCAAAATGTACGTGGCTACAGATATCACTACTTATCTTGATCGTTCAGAAAATTATCTTACCTCCAGATCCCAACCACTCATGAGTTTCCCCTTGCCTGAAGGAGTGGACGCAGACCAATTATCAGACTTTCCGGGCGCATATACTCCCGACGGCGTGCTATTTGCAGCGAACAAAGGAAATGGGAAATGGATTCCAGTTTTCTTCAATTTTACGAGTTTTACTACATTAGAGGAGATTGAGGCTGCAAGGATTATTCCATTCGCCATACGGCCATTTGACAAGGAAAATCCACAATGGACAGCAGGGTACATTGTGGTAAAAGAAAAATTTGAAAATGGCAACTCAAGTTTTCTCTATACTATAGATGAAAATCTATCTTTATCTTATCAGCCAATAGCCTCCTTCCCTAACAAAGCCTTGTCAGCCACAGTAAATCATGATCGACCTGATAGGCTGACAATTCATTTTGAATCACACCGTGATGAGGGCAACGGAAATATCACAATGGAATATTCATTTAAGAATCAAGACTGGACCCCAATCAACGTATATGGCGGCTGCTTTGATGAAATCGTCTGGATTAATTAATGACCATAAAAGATCTGGTTTCCTACATGATATTCAAGTCACCCCAGGGTTCTGCCTGGGATGACTTGAATATCAGCATAATAGCCTCAGAGAGGTGCTTTATTATAAAGTTGTGCCCTATCCAACATGAGTCCCATACCCACATATCTAAGACAAGTGCCCCGGTATCTTCGAATTCAGTCATGCCTTCTGCATTCTGTTTAGTAACAGAGCATGCGCCGCATGCGCCCAGTAAAGTCAAGGTATGGAAGTCCCGATCTCCGAGCGGGACCAGGCCGAAGGCCTTCTTCCTTGGGTCAAAGTTTAGTAACAGAGCATGCTCCGCATGCGTCCCCACACGACACAAAGCCAATTATGCATTCTGCATTATGACTTGCTTTAGCTTGAGCGTAGCTAATTATACAAAAAGGACCCAACAGAAAAAGGTCCCAACAATATCCTTTTTCTGGCACTTAGACCGTCAAAGTGGTGACACGTCTAAGTGCTTTTTTATCCAGTCTCAATTAACGACCCAAAATATCATCCCAATCACACAGACTACACTCATTTTTTATTTGAAAGCATAAAAAAACAGGTTTCATTATTGCATTTCTGATTTTAAAGTGCTATTTTTGTAATTGCAAAATACGTTCAATTTTGAAACTGAAGTTATTTCGACTTATTTTTTTATTAATATTTCGTCAGGTTTCCGAGCAGATTTTTCTTCATGAAGAAGGAGCGATGCAGGCATCGTGACTGATGAATGAAGAAAAATATGCCGGAAAGATGGCGGAAGATTAATAAAAAGAATTTTTATTTTAATATTTTTTAGTTAATTTTGTATTCGTAAATAAGTCGAAACAACTTCACTGCATACATAATGAATAAATACGGTTATCTTAGAGTCGCTGCCGCTTACCCGAAAGTGGAACTTGCCGATCCCGGAGTCAACTCCGTTCGAATCGCTGATATGATTATGAACCTTTCAAAGAAAGGGGCTCGTCTTATCGTTTTCCCGGAACTTTGCCTTACAGGCTATACTTGTGGCGACCTCTTCAATCAACCTACACTCCTCAATGCGGCAATGCGCCAACTTGGTTTTTTACAGCAAGTCACAAAAGAGTCTCACGTTACCGCTGTGGTAGGACTACCAGTAAGATACAGAGGCCGACTCTATAACTGCGCTGCCGTGATACAATATGGAGAAATTCTCGGTATCGTTCCCAAATGCTATCTCCCCAACTATGATGAGTTTTATGAAAAAAGATGGTTCTCTTCAGGCCTCAAAATAAATCTTCCTGAAGGTAAGGAATACAATATTATCGATATTGACAGTCATCCTATTCCATTCGGAATAAATCTTCTCTTCCGTATCGAAAATGCTAAGTTCGGAGTGGAAATTTGTGAAGATATGTGGGTGCCCAATCCCCCAAGTACTACAATGAGTGTTGCTGGCGCCGACATCATAGCAAATCTTAGTGCCACCAACGAAGTTATTGACAAACATGCGTTCCTCCTTTCTCTTATCAAAGAGCGTTCGTCAAGGTGCAAGTGCGGATATGTCTACGCTTCCGCTGGTGCTGGGGAATCAAGTACCGATCTCGTTTTTGCCGGCAATGCGATAATAGCTGAAGACGGTCAAATATTAAGAAAATCTGACAGATTCCGTCGTGAAGAAGGATTCTGCATCGCTGATATAGATGTAGAAAAACTTCGTAACACTCGTCAGCGTCAGTCAAGCTTCGGACAGAACGATATTGTTCTGCCAACTTTCGGTTCAGAAGACTTCACCGCCACGCAAGCTGAACCAGCCAACCTCATGCGTGAAATTAACCCCTATCCATTTTTATCCTCAGAAAAAAACAAATTCGAGGAGCAATGTGAGGAAATTATAACTATTCAGGCTTGGGGTCTTGAGCAGAGGTTACTTGCTACTAATTGTAAATGCCTGGTAATAGGTATCTCCGGTGGCCTTGACTCTACTCTTGCTCTTTTAGTGGCTGTCAGAGCTTTTGACGACCTTAATCTTGACAGGAAAGGCATAATCGGAGTCACGATGCCGGGCTTCGGCACTTCTGATAGGACTCACAACAACGCTTCCGAACTTATGGAACGAATGGGTATTACTCATATCGAAATCAGTATTGCAGAAGCTGTAAAACTTCATTTTAAAGACATTGACCACAACATCGATGTTCACGATGCGACATATGAGAACTCTCAGGCCCGAGAAAGAACCCAGATACTTATGGATCTTGCCAATAAATATGGTGGAATGGTTCTGGGCACCGGTGATCTCTCAGAACTCGCACTTGGATGGTGCACCTACAATGGCGACCATATGTCTATGTATAGCGTCAACGCTTCTGTTCCTAAAACTCTTATTAAGCCACTTGTGTGCAGAGTTGCACAAGACTACGATGAAGAGACCCGTCGCATTCTTGAAGATATTGTAAGCACCCCAATAAGTCCGGAACTTGTGCCGACTGACAATGACGGCAATATTGCCCAAAAGACGGAAGATCTTGTTGGGCCTTACGATCTGCACGATTTCTTTATATATCATTTCGTCAAGGAAGGTTTTCCTCCCGCTAAAATTTTTGCTCTTGCATGTAAAGCTTTTGCAGAAGGCCCATATCCCGATGATCGACCTACTTTCAGTAGGGAGACTATTAAAAAATGGCTTATTGTGTTCCTTCGCAGATTCTTCAATCAGCAATTCAAACGCTCTTGCATGCCCGACGGCCCAAAGGTCGGTCCCGTTTCTTTTTCACCAAGAGGTGACTGGAGAATGCCTTCCGACGCCGTGGCGCGTTTATGGATTTCAGAAGCTGAAGCAATACAGGTATAATAATTATGGATGATAACAAAAAAATAAATACACTTCCCTCAGAACCCCGTTATGACGAGGCTGACCTTAAAGAAGCCATAAGGGTTTTGAAGGAAGGTGGGATAATCCTCTACCCCACCGATACAGTTTGGGGTATAGGATGCGATGCCCGGAATGCTGAGGCTGTGGAAAAGATCTTCCAGCTTAAACAAAGAGCTGACTCCAAGTCAATGCTTGTGCTCGTTAGTTCGGAAGGGATGCTTCAACGCTCAGTAAAAAACGTTCCCGAAATAGCTTGGCAACTCATAGATGTAGCTGTTAATCCTATGACAATCATTTATGATCATCCTATTGGAGTGGCAGATAATCTGAAGGCTGAAGACGGTAGCCTCGGCATAAGGATAACATCTGAAAAATTCAGCAAGGCACTTTGTGAACGTATGAGAGGACCAATCGTGTCTACATCTGCAAATATCAGCGGCAAGCCGACGCCTATGACTTTTGCTGAAATTTCTTCTGCTATTAAGAATGGTGTGGATTATATATGCAAGTTCCGACAGACAGAGAAGGCATCTTCCCGCCCAAGTAATATTATTAAAATAACGAAAGAAAATATCGTAAAAGTCATCAGATGATTGGCAAGATGGCATCTGTGAGGATGGAGCGAATGAAGCTTGTGTTGACGGACTGGATCACCGCCAACCTGTCTTTCATACTCTTCAACCTTCTAAGATACATGGAATCGTCGTGGATTCCACATTCACTCGAATCAGCTGTCAGGTATCTTTTTCAGCCGAAAATCTGCTTGGAACAATTCGTTTTCCCGATCGCGTTACTTGCTCTTTACTGGCTTTCCGGATTTTATAACAATCCTTTTGGAAAGTCACGTTTCAATGAACTGATGAATACGGCTATTGTATCTGCAATCAGTACTATTTTCCTTCATCTGGCGCTTCTCACCAACGACCAGATGAACGACATCTACTCCAATCTATTGCAGTTTATGATGGTATTTATAATATTCTTTAGTTTTACTCTTGCCGGAAGATTGATGGTGATCAATGCTCAAATACGCCATTTCAAGAGTCGCGATTGGAAATATACAGCTGTCATTGTTGGAAATTCTCCAAAAGCTCACGCTCTGGCTGAAAGAATGAAAGAAAGCAAAGCCGTCATCAGTTATTCTATCGAGGGATTCTTCCAAATTCCGGGAGAAACTGAGATTGATAAGACTGCAAAGGATCTTGATGAAATTGCTGATTTCTGTAGAGAAAGGAATATCGACCAGATTATTCTCGCTCCTGAAAAGTCGAATGATGAAGAAATCCTTAATCTCGTCTACCGACTGTTTCCAATCGGCAAACCAATAAAACTTTCTCCCGATACCCTCAATTTCATGACATCTTCCATCAATCTTAAGGATATCTACGGATTTCCTCTCGTGGATCTTACTCATTCAAGCATGTCGGAATCTGAGAAAAATATCAAAAGGACAATCGATGTGGTAGCAAGTTTTATCACGCTCATTGTTTTGAGTCCCCTATTCTTAATCCTCGCAATAAGGGTTAAAACGGATTCTGATGGTCCTGTATTCTACCGTCAGGAGCGTATCGGACTCAAAGAGCGTCCTTTTCAAATCATCAAGTTCCGCACTATGCGTAATGATGCGGAGGAGGATGGGCCACAATTAAGCAGCGACGACGATCCTCGTGTCACTAAATCTGGAAGAATCATGAGGAAATACCGTCTTGACGAACTTCCACAATTCTGGAATGTTCTGAAAGGTGAAATGAGCATAGTCGGCCCCAGGCCTGAAAGAAAATTCTTTATAAACAAGATTGTGGAACGCGCACCCTATTACACTCTCCTTTATCAGACTCGTCCCGGGATCACTTCTTGGGGAATGGTAAAATACGGATACGCTTCCAAAATTGATGAGATGATTGAGCGATCAAAATTTGATCTCCTTTATATTTCCAATATGTCGGTACTTGTTGATTTAAAAATTATGCTCTATACAGTTCTGACTATACTGGAAGGAAAAGGCAAGTGACATAAATGTTTAAGTTGTAAAAAAATTGGCATATAAAGAAACTCATAATAGGTTCACAGAATGGTGGGCGGAAGTCGTTCAATGGCGTGAAAAGCACATTAAGGAACGAAATTTCGTGATTATCCTTGCTCTAATTGTAGGGGTAGTCTGTGGTTTTGCGGCGCAACTTCTCAAATTCCTTATTCACACCATTGCCCATCTGCTTACCCAACACTTCAGTGAGACTACCGGCAACTGGCTAAACCTTGTCTATCCGGTAGTTGGGATCATCATTGTCACCCTGTTTATTAATTATGTAGTAAAAGATAATGTAAGTCATGGTGTCACTAAAGTGCTTTACGCCATTTCTCGCCGAAAATCTCGACTCAAAAAGAAGCATTGTTATGCTTCTCTCGTAGGCTCTGCTATCACCATCGGTTTTGGAGGGTCTGTCGGAGCCGAGGGGCCTATTGTATATACAGGGGCTGCTATCGGTTCAAATGTCGGTCAGGCTTTCAGACTTTCTCCTCGCATATTGATGCTTCTCGTCGGTTGCGGAGCAGCTGCGGGCATTGCAGGCATCTTCCGAGCGCCTATTGCCGGTATGCTTTTCACTCTTGAGGTCTTAATGATCGATCTAACTGGCACAACCGTGATGCCACTCCTTATTTCCTCAATATCGGGTGCAACTGTGGCATACATTCTCGAAGGATATGGTGCAGAATTTTTCTTCTCACAAAGCGAACCTTTCCATACCAATCGCATTCCATGGACGATTCTTCTCGGAATTCTTTGTGGTTTTGTGAGTCTCTACTTCACTCGCGCAATGTTCATGCTTGAAAAATGGTTTGGAAATTTTAAAAGTCGCATGATTAAGATTTCTTTAGGCGGAGTCATACTTGCCGGACTTATATTTGTGTTTCCGCCGCTTTACGGTGAAGGTTATGAGGCAATAAATACTCTTCTTGAAGGTAATACACAGGGAATCCTTGATGGTACAATTTTTTATGGTGACCGTATAAACCCATGGTCTATTTCTCTATTTGTCGGATGCTTGATTCTTACGAAAGTATTCGCCACTACGGCCACGAATGCTGCCGGGGGTGTGGGTGGCACGTTTGCACCATCGCTTTTTGTCGGAGCTATGACAGGATTCCTTTTCGCTTATTTTTTCAATCTGATGGATTTCGGGATTGAACTGAGTCAGAAGAATTTCTCTCTTATGGGGATGGCTGGAGTGATGAGCGGAGTGATGCATGCGCCTCTGATGGCTATCTTCCTTACGGCAGAAATGACCGGCGGATACAATCTATTCCTTCCTCTTCTTATCGTTTCGACTCTCTCATATATGACAATTCTCGCCTTCGAACCCTATAGCATTTATACCATGCGTCTTGCAGAGAAAGGCGATCTGATAACTCATGAGAAAGACAGGACAGTCCTTACTCTTCTCAAGATAGACAATGTAATTGAACGTGATTTCATTGAGGTTCATCCGGAAATGAGTCTAAAGCAAATGGTTGAAGTGATATCCCAATGCAATCGTAATCTTTATCCGGTCACAGATTCCCAAGGAATGCTAAAGGGCATAGTACTTCTTGACGATATTCGTAATATCATGTTCCGCCCTGACCTCTATAGGAAAATGCACGTCAGTCGCTTTATGGCTATGCCTCCGGCAAGAATCGAGGTGACAGACAGTATGGACAAAGTTATGAATACTTTTGATAAGACAGGTGCCTGGAATCTGCCGGTCGTAGATAATGGAAAATACGTTGGATTCGTATCCAAATCTAAGATTTTCAACTCATATCGTCGAGTTCTGAAACACTACTCCGACGACTAAGAAGAAAATCTGCAAAGAATATTTGTAATGTTGTATGGAAAAGAAAAATCTTAAAATAGTTTTTTTTGGCACTCCCGAATTTGCTGTGGAGAGTCTGGATGCATTAATAAGCAATGATTTTAATGTAGTGGGTGTAGTGACTATGCCCGACAAGACAGCCGGTCGCGGTCATAAGCTATATCAAAGTGATGTCAAACGATATGCTGTGGAGCATGGACTTAATTTGTTACAACCTGAGAAACTAAAATCTCAAGATTTCATTGAGAGTCTTAGAGCCCTTGACGCCGACCTTTTCATTGTCATCGCATTCAGAATGTTGCCTCGTGAAGTCTGGCAAATGCCAAGACTTGGCACTTTCAATCTCCATGCTTCCTTATTGCCTAAATATAGGGGAGCGGCTCCTATCAATCGTGCTGTGATGAATGGCGACACTGAAACCGGTGTCACGACTTTCTTCCTAAAACATGAAATAGATACCGGTGATATGATAATGCAACGGAAAATTGAAATTCTGCCCGAAGATAATGTCGGAGATGTCCACGACAAACTGATGCATTTGGGGGCAGATATGGTTGTTGAAACTGTAAAGTCTATTATCGACGGCACTCTGACCACTACACCTCAACCTGAAGGAGAATTTACTCCGGCTCCAAAAATTTTTAAAGAAGATTGCAAAATAGACTGGAACAAATCTTGTGTTAATATCCATAACCATGTTCGCGGACTTAGCCCCTACCCTGCGGCATGGACAGTCTTAATTGAAGATTCCGGCCGCCCATTGGAATGTAAGATTTTTAGGACAGCCACGACTAAGGAAGACTCCCACAATACTCCTTTAGGTACAATTAAAGTTGATAATAAAAGATTGTTCGTAGCCACCCACGACCAATGGATCGAAATTCTTGAACTCCAACCTGCCGGAAAAAAAAGGATGGCAACCGATGCTTTTCTTCTCGGCTACCATCCCTCGCACATACAGTTATTATAATTAAGTAGCTCGCAAAAAATAATGATATGATAAATGCGAGATAATCTTGTGGCAGTGCAAAATTAAGATCCTTGTCCTTGCGTCTGCGCAGACTTCATATGTCGGTTAATTTTGTGAACTACCAATGATCAAATTTTAATATTTGATGCTATTCTTTCTATTAAGCTCAATTCCTCGGCTGTAAAGTCTTTTGACTTTACAGCTTGAAGAGAGTCTTCAAGCTGGCCAACACTGCTGCATCCAACTATCACAGAAGTTACTCCGGGATGAGCCAAAACCCAAGAAAGAGACATTTGGGCAAGCGATTGTCCTCTTTTGACTGCAATATCATTAAGTTTCAACACATTATCTACAAGATCTTCGCTAATCTGTGAAGTTTTTAGAAACTTTTGCTGCATAGCTCGTGAATCAGATGGGATACCTTTAAGATATCTGTTTGTCAGAATACCCTGAGCAAGAGGAGAAAACGCTATAAATCCACATCCGTTTTCCCTGACATTATCTAAGGTCCCATCTGTTTCTACTCTCCTATCGATCAGATTTAGTCTATCTTGAAAAATAAGACAAGGTGTGTCTCGTTGCTTTAAATAATTGAAAGCAAATCGAGTTGCTTCAAGAGGCCACCTCGAGATGCCTATGTATAAGGCTTTTCCCATCTTTACGATATCTACCAATGCCTGCAATGTTTCCTCCAGAGGAGTCTCCGGATCATATCTATGACTATAGAATACATCAAAATATTCAAGTTTAGTCCGTTGTAGACTTTGATTAATTGAAGCCATAAGATATTTGCGGGAGCCCCAGTTGCCATACGGACCTGGCCACATATCATATCCGGCTTTTGATGCTATAAACATTTCATCACGATATGGACGAAACGACTTATCATACACAAATCCAAAAGTCTCCTCTGCAGTTCCATAGCCGGGTCCATAATTATTGGCGAGATCAAATGATGTTATTCCGTGGTCGAAAGCATATCTCATGATCTCCTTGCTCCTCTCAAGAGGAGCAATCTCACCGAAATTATGCCAGAACCCCAAGGATAGCTCCGGTAGAAGTATTCCACTCTTGCCACTTCTGCGATACTCCATTCCCGCTTCATATCTATGGGAATCCGCCTTATAAATCTCCTCAACCATATTAATCTTATTTAAAAATTAATAAATTTCAAATTAAATACTATCGTTTAAGTAGCTCGCAAAAATTAATGATTTGATAAATGCGAGATAATCTTGAGGCAACTTGACTGCCGAGCAAAGGAGCTTAACGAGCTAAGCGACTGAACGACAATGCCAAGATGGCCAAGATAAGCCAAATGTATCTTATCAAGATCCTAACAGCAGCTTAGTTAACATATGTCGTATAATTTTTATGAGCTACTTAGGAATGCAAATTTAATAAATAATTTCATTAATTCATTTTTTTTTTGTAATTTTGCATACTCAATCGGGTAAAATTTTTGAAGGCAGGCTATGCACTGCATTTCATCTAAAGGTTTCACACAGGTAACGTCAAATTGACGATTAGATAATGTTAAAGAAGAGTACACTTGAACATATTATTAGTAATGACATGTCGGAGATGTGGAATGCGCTTCTTCCTGAAGAAAAGCGTATTGTAACCGATAATTTCATTATTTCCACATTCAAAAAGAATCAGATTATTTATTCTGAGAATGAGGAGCCTGAATATCTTTGGTGTCTTCTCAAGGGGAAAGTGAAGATGTACAAAGCCGGAGTTGGAGATCGAGTTCAGATTCTTCGACTATACAGCCCTGTTCAATATTTCGGCTATAGAGCCTATTTTGCTAAAGAGCCATATGTCTCTTCAGTTGCTGCTGTAGAAGAATCCGTGCTTGGCAGAGTGCCTATGTATGTAGTTGAAAAATTGATTAGGGGCAATATTAATCTGGCAATGTTTTTCATTCATGAATTGTCACGAAATCTTGGTGGATCTGACACAAAAATTGTAAATCTGACACAAAAGCACATTCGTGGTCGACTTGCAGATGCTCTTCTTCTTCTTCGAGATAACTACGGACTTGAAGATGATGGTGCCACTCTCCGCATTTATATGAGTCGTGAAGATTTGGCAAGTCTTAGCAATATGACTACGGCCAATGCGATACGCACATTGGCTACTTTCGTTTCTGAAAAACTGATTCTTGTCGATGGTCGTAAAATTAAAATCATTAATGAAGAACAACTCCAAAAAATTTCCAAAAACGGATAAGACCTCAAATAAAAAGGCTTGACTCTAAACGAATCAAGCCTTTTTTATTATGAAGTTATTCGACTTAAGATTTCGTCAAGTTTACTTAAAAAACTAAAATGACGAGCCAAAAGATGGCGGAAGATTAATAAAAAGAATTTTTATTTTCATGTTTTTAATTAATTTTGTATTCGTAAATAAGTCGAAACGACTTCTATGATTCAGCTAAGATTGTCCTTAGCCTTTTCCTGTCAATCTTTCCATTTTCTGTCCTCGGCAATTCGGAAAGTACAACTACATCCTTTGGAGATTTCACTCCAAGCTCAAGTCTTTTTCTATATTGTCGAAGGCGCACTTCCACCGCTTCCTTAAGAAGATATTCATCAATTTCAATAGAAGGTTTTTCTACTACCAACACAAGCTTCTCGCCCCATTTTTTATCAGGCAAAGAAGAAAGACAATAATTATAAGCGATAAATGGACCAAGATTTCTCTCAAGCTCCTCCGGCCTTATCTTTATTCCACCACTGATCACTGTATGGTCAGATCTCCCAAGGATCCGAAATGAATTCTCTCCTGTGATTTCTGCAATGTCAGTTGTCGTCAGGCTTTTACCATCCGGCATTGTCACAACAAGACAGTCATCTTCATTCACATTGACTGTTATTCCATCAAGCGTAGTAAATGTCAAATCTTCTTCAGTCACTTTTCTGAGTGCAATATGAGAAGCGGTTTCTGTCATCCCATATGTTTCCCATACATCATATCCTGATAGCACAATCCTTCGTTTCATCATTAATGGAATAGCAGAGCCTCCTATCAATATGCAACGAATACCGTTCCACTTTTCACCGGAATCAAGAATCCATTCCATTTGTGCTGGTACGATTGAAAGAAGATCAATTATTTCTTCTTTTCCAATCTCTCTAAGTGGCTTTGAAGATGGCACTTCCGACGTCAGCAGGCATCCGGCTTCTTCTGCTCTTACTGTCATCATCATTGAAGCAATATATTTGAAATCAAGACACGTATGCAGATGGCTAATGGAATCAATTCCAAAGAATTTGATAGTGCGTGCTGCACTGTTTCGCATAAAATCCTTACTAAGACGTATTGTCTTAGGCTCTCCGGTTGACCCTGAAGTCTGGCACTCTACAAAGTCCTTGTCATTGTTCCATATCTTTTCAAACTCTTCCTGTGTCATAATTAACTCCTAACAACGTATTTTCAATATATTATCAATACCTCCAATCCAGAGAAGAATAAATCTCATCTGATATCGACATCTTCGGATCATAATGTAATTGATCAGCTTCAAGACGAAGTGGACATTCAAAATTATTGGTAAACAGTCCTCCTGTTCCCAGCCCTTGAGGAATTGATGTATCTAACGTCGCTGTCCATTGGGCGAGAGCATTCAATCCGACATTTGACTCCAATGCCGATGTGACCCACCAACCTATGCCTCTCTCTTGTGCCAATTTTATCCACTCCTCCGCGCCTGAAAAACCTCCACATAGTGATGGCTTCAAAATCACATATGCAGGTTTGACTACATTTAGAAGTTCCGCTTTGTTTTCCTTGCCATATATTCCTATCAATGATTCATCAAGAGCGATTTTAAGTGGTGACACTTGACAAAGAAAAGCCATCAACTCCGGCTCGGTTGCCGCTATCGGTTGCTCTATGCTGTGCACTCCAAGATCTGCAAGACGCTTAAGACGTGGCAATGCATTTTCCATTGAGAATCCTCCATTGGCATCTACTCTAATCTGAAGTGTCGAGTCTGAATACTTTTTACGGATATACTCTATCATTGACACTTCCTTTTGCCAATCTATAGCACCAATCTTAAGCTTTATACAGCGAAAACCTTTATTGACTTTCTCATCAATCCGCTCAATCATTTCATCATAGTCTCCCATCCAAACGAGGCCATTTATCTCTATACTCCCCCGTCCGTCTGTGAATTCAGATGGAAAATAGACATGCCGGCATCCTCCAGCAAAATCTCGAAGTGCCTGTTCTAATCCAAAGATTATACTGCTATACCCGGAAAGATCTGTTTCTGCCCCCAGCGCAATATTGGCAAGCAACTCTACTAATTTATAACCATAATTTCCATCAGCTTCCGGAGAAAGACCGGGAAATACCGAACACTCTCCTATTCCAAATTTTGAAGGATCATGTTCATCAAAAATCTTAATGAAAAACGTCGGTTTTTCTGTCAATATCCCTCTACTGGTACCGGCAGGAAAATGGAATTTTAGAATATATGGAGCGTAAGCAAGTCTCATGGGAAAACTGTATATTTGTCAAAGTCCGGATCTCGTTTCTCAAGAAATGCATTCTTTCCCTCTTGCGCCTCATCCATCATATAATACATGAGAGTTGCGTCTCCGGCAAATTCCATCATGCCTCGCTGTCCATCAAGCTCTGCATTCAAAGCGCGCTTGATCATTCTGATAGCAAAGGGCGAACGTTTCATGATCGTACGGCACCATTCCACCGTTGTCTCCTCAAGCTTGTCAAATGGCACTACACAATTCACCATTCCCATTTCAAGCGCTTCTTGTGCAGAATACTGTTTACAAAGAAACCATATTTCTCGAGCCTTTTTTTGTCCGACACACCTCGCAAGATATGAACTGCCAAATCCGGCATCAAAACTTCCTACTTTTGGTCCGGTCTGGCCAAATATCGCATTCTCTGAAGCTATGGATAGATCACAAAGCACTTGAAGCACGTTTCCTCCACCGATCGAATAACCATTGACCATGGCAATGACCGGCTTAGGAATGCTTCTGATAGCATGATGCATTTCCAAAACATTTAGTCGCGGAGTGCCGTCTTCATCTACATATCCACCAATGCCTTTTACATTCTGATCACCACCGGAACAGAAAGCCTTATCTCCAGCTCCGGTTAAAACTACCACCCTGATATCACTCCTCTCGCGACATATTCGCATGGCGTCGAGCATTTCGAAATTTGTCTTAGGTCGAAACGCATTATATACTTTGGGTCTATTGATTGTAATCTTTGCGATTCCTTCAAATTCTTCAAAAAGAATATCTTCATATTCCTTAATTGTCTTCCAATCAAACATAGATTTCTCTTTTTTATTGTTAACTAATAATGTCATCCACGGTATTAGGAGTATACTATAAAGATGCTTTTTTAAAATAGTCTCTCAAAATCATTGCGCTTTCCTCAGAAGGAGTCTTTACGACAAGCATCCTTGGAATTTCTGATTCCTCTGAAAGCCATTCTACTCCTTCTTTCAATTGCTCCATACTGGATACTTCCATTGTGTCTATTGCATACGCAGAAGAAATATCTGAAACATTTGGCAGTTCCTTAACACAGAAATAGCGTTCCAGAATTTTTGATGGAATACCCGAAGTTGACTTTATAAAACGAAATATGCCACCTCCTGAATTATCAATGACAATCATTCTCATATCATAAGGCAACCAATTTAGTGCCGAAGCACCAGAGTCATAAAGCCAAGATATATCACCGGAAATCAGACAAGTTTTCCCTTGATAAGCCCATGCTCCTCCTACTGCTGTAGAAGTGCTTCCATCTATTCCGGACACTCCCCTATTGCAATATTCAGCATGACATCCATGAGGAAGTAATTGAGAATATCTCACTGCAGTGCCATTGGAAAGAAACAGATTATCAAACCTATAATTACTGAAAATGTAATCAAGAGCCTTGAGATCTGACCATGGAGCCTTTGAGATGAAATCCTTTGTCATAAGTTTGGATTTCATTCTATACTCCTGCCACAATGAAGAATAATCCGATGAGATATTCATTTTCAGCTTTCGTATTTTGCCACTTAACTGCCTCATGAATGAAGCCGGATCGATTTCAATCTTGTGGGTCAAGGCCTTAAAACAGTCGCAGAAATAGTTAAAGTGGCCAAGACTCCAATGATAACGAGGAGAATAATCTCGTAAATATTGTTTAAGCATCCTTGATACCAGTGCTCCACCAAAAGAAATAACTAAATCAGGTCGCATTCTTTCCTTATCTTCATCGGTCATATCGCAAAGCACAGAATCAATCATACTCGACATAGGTTGAGGATCATGAAGATTAGCAAGAGTCTCTGCCATTACAGCCACATTTGGCAAGCTTGAAAACATTCGCACCGCCTTATCAAGGGAATTATCAGGCTGAGAAAATCCCGCAACAAGCAATATTTTTGACTTGGCAGCTGTTTCCGCCAATTCCTTTAAAATTCCTGTCGGAAGCGTGTCAGCGGCAGGAAAAAGAGTCACCATTCTCTCTTGTAAAATCGGCTCATCTGACAATTCACCCAACGGTTCACTTAACTGCACATTAATATGGACAGGACCTGGTTTCCCATCTAATGCCTTAAGCAATGCCTCATTGACAGTCCTGTTGACAGTCCATTTGACATCTTCCGTATATTCTCTTGCATAGCCCTCAGGAATGGCACGTACATCATAGCTCCCCTTTACAATGTGGCTGAGCACTCCAAATTGGCGTATGGTCTGAGAATCTTCCTGGTCTATCCATTCCCTCGGACGATCTGCCGACACCACAATCAACGGCACACCTGAATAATATGCTTCTGCTATGGCAGGTGCATAATCAAGGACAGCAGTGCCTGACGTACAAATGAGTGCAACGGGACCCTGTTCTATCAAGGCACATCCATATGCTTGGAAAGCTGCACTTCTTTCATCTACTACAATATGCTTTGTGATATCATCACAGGCATCCAGTGCAATCAAAAGAGGAGCATTGCGCGATCCGGGACTACAATAAGCTGTACGCACTCCATGAATGCTCAGCAAATCCACAATCTGCCTACAATATACATTAGTGGTGTTAACCATATATGATTAATATATGAAAGGGAGTAACGTTCTTCCGTAACTCCCCTATTATCATTGTAATGTTATTTCTCTAAGCCATGAACTACATATGATCATATGGCCGATCTGACAATTCCCCTGTTGGAATTTTCCACAAAACTTACTATCTCATCCCTGAATTTTGACGGCGCACATACCTCCAAAATCATTTTTAAGGCATTCGTGACATTCAGGTCGCTTAGATACAAAATACGATAGATTTCCTGAATCTGCTGGATTTCCTCAGGTTTAAATCCACGACGCTGAAGACCGATAGAATTCAACCCAACATATGAAATAGGTTCACGGGCTGCCTTGATGAATGGGGGAATATCTTTATTTACCAAAGCTCCTCCCTGAAGCATAACGTTTCGACCTATATGACAGAACTGATGGATCAAACTTCCACCGCCAATCACAGCACAGTCATCAATTATTACCTCGCCAGCCATTTGGGCAGCATTGGAAATGACAATCTGATTTCCAATTACACAATCATGAGCTATGTGAACATAAGCCATAAGCAAGCAATTGCTGCCTACGACGGTCTTTCCTTTTGAAGCCGTACCGCGATGCACAGTCACGCATTCTCGAAGCACGGTTCCATCACCAATATATGCATAGGTTTCCTCTCCTCGGAACTTCAAATCTTGAGGGACCGCTGCAACTGTGGTGCCTGGAAAAATCTTAACGCCTTCGCCGATTCTTGCACCGGGATAAATATTGACATTGCAGTCAATCTCACAATTATCCCCTATCTCAACATTTTCATGTATGGTTGTGAAATTGCCAATCTTGACATTATTGCCAATTTTTGCTTCAGGATGTATGCAGTTCATCTGTGCCATCTCGTTACTTATTCTTGATAATTTGTGCCATAAATTCTGCCTCACATACTATCTTCTCCCCAACGAAAGCATACCCCTTCACCACTGCGCATCCTCGACGGATCTCAGTTGCGAGCGATACATTAAGGAGCAATGTGTTGCCTGGCACTACTTTCTGGCGGAATTTTACGTTGTCAATCTTGAGGAAATATGTTGAATACTTCTCTGGATCCTCCAAGAAATTAAGCACCAGAACTCCGGCTGCCTGTGCCATAGCCTCTACTTGAAGCACACCCGGCATCACTGGTTCCTGTGGGAAATGGCCTTGGAAGAAAGGTTCATTGACAGTTACATTCTTGACAGCTACACAATGCTTGCGGTCTATTTCTATGATTTTGTCTATGAGAAGGAACGGATAACGATGTGGTAAAAGTTTCTTAATACCGTTGACATCTATTACCGGAGCAACATTGGGGTTATAGACCGGGCTCTGGATTTCTGTATGCTTAACCTCCTTCCTGAGCATACGTGCAAATTTATTATTGACCGTATGTCCCGGACGAATCGCCACTACTCTTCCTTTTAAAGGACGTCCAATCAAAGCAATGTCCCCTATCACATCCATCAGTTTATGTCGAGCTGGCTCATTATCCCATTTCAATGGTTTGGGATTGATATAACCCAACTTATCCACTGTCATATGTTCAACTTTGACTGCATCACAGATTTCGTTGATTTTTTCTTGTGAGACTGGCTCATCGTATATGACAATACTGTTTTCAAGATCCCCTCCTTTGATCAGTCCATGCTGCAACAAAGCCTCAATCTCTCGTACGAAAACAAATGTCCGCGCACTTCCTACTTCCTGTCGGAAATCAGCGAGATCATCCAATACAGCAAATTGATTTGGAAGCACGGGGGAATTATATTCCACCATCACCTCTACACTGAATCCTTCATCGGGATAAAAAGTGATCGTGGCGCCGTTTTCATCCTTATACTGTATCTTCTCCTTAATAATATAATAGTCTTTGTCTGCATTGAGTTCGGTCAGACCCACTTCCTCAATTTTCTCAGTATAGATTGTGGCACTACCATCAAGAATCGGTAGTTCAGGACCATCGACCTCCACCAGGCAATTATCAACGCCATAGGCATAGAGGGCTGCCATAGCATGTTCGATTGTACTAACTCGAGCATCTCCTTTCCCTATTACAGTGCCTCTTGTTGTGTCAACCACATTTTCTGCAAGTGCATCGATGACAGGTTGTCCTTCAAGATCAATTCTTTTAAATTTAACTCCGAAGTTTGCAGGTGCAGGATTAAAAACTGCTGTCAGGTGCTTTCCTGAATGCAGGCCCTTTCCTTCTACCTTTATCGGGGCTTTTAAAGTGAGCTGATTCATATGCTTTGTTTTTTTATTCTTTATTATTACATTGATTATCCTTAACCGTCATTTTTTACGGTTAAGTTCATCAAAAAGTTCTTTAAGCCTATTTATGTATACGACATTTCTTGCAAACTTGCGTATATCTACCGCTGGATATCCCATCAGTCTCTCTCCATCACCGACATTGCCGGGTATGCCTGATTGGGCTCCAAACTCATTATTGTTTCCTACGTGGATATGTCCTGAAAATCCTACTTGGCCACCCACACGGTTACTGTTACCAATTTTTGTACTTCCAGCCACTCCGGATTGCGCCGCGAAGACATTGTTTTCACCAATCTCCACGTTGTGTGCCACCATTATCAGATTATCAAGTTTTGTTCCTCTTCCAATTCTTGTACATCCAAAAGTAGCCCTATCGACTGTTGTATTGGCACCAATCTCCACATTGTCTTCCACAACAACGATTCCTGTCTGTGGGAGTTTTTCATATTCTCCTGAAGGATTGGGAGCAAACCCAAAGCCATCTCCACCAATCACTACACCACTATGCATGATACAGCGATTGCCTATCTGACATCCCGCATATATCTTTACTCCGGAATAAAGAATGCAATTTTCACCTATTGTCACTCCTTCTCCGACATAAGTCTGAGGATATATCTGGCTTCCCTTTCCGATTACAGCGCCTTTTCCAATGTAAGCAAATGCTCCTATATAGACATCTTCCGGGATCTCTACTCCATCAGCAATAAAACATGGATTCTCAATTCCTCTCTTTTTGGGAAGGGTATCCTGCATCATGCGCAGTAATTCAGCTAATGTAGCATATGGATCCGCTACCCTGATAAGAGTTATTCCACGTGGATTCGGATGATCGAAAGTATTTGATACCAAAACAGCCGACGCATTGGTCGACTCAATGAAATGTGCATATTTGGGATTCGCTATAAATGTGACATGCCCTATGGCAGCCTCCTCAATTTTTGCGAAGCCTGTCAGTTTAACTTCGGAGTCTCCTTCTACGACTCCGTTGATAAGTGAGGCCAATGCCCCTGTGGTCATTTCCATACAAGTTTCAGTCGAGGAGAATCTCTAATGAAAACAAAAGTTATCGTGCCTTAAAGACACTTCTGCAAATATTTTGCAAATATCGTAAAAAAATCTGACATAACAATAAATTAGGGTAAAAATTTTAAGTTTCATGAAGATTTATTGATTTTTTTAAATATTCTTTTAAATACTTTTCTTGATTTGAAAAATAATTGTTAATTTTGCAAATAATTGTATATGCCTCCATAATTAGAGTCCGTATGCAATAAGACAAATAAAACAACAACTAACCAATAAATCAAAAACGCAATGGAAATTTCCCACATCGAA